>JAIRKT010000026.1 GCA_031259965.1 Christensenellaceae bacterium
CTTGACTATGAATTTCCAAGAAGTGTGGTTGATATAACATAAGGGTTTTAATAACTCTTTGGCTAAAAATGCACACACATATGAATATGAACAAATTTAGTTATTGACAACATGAGGAGAAAACTGTATAATAGAGCTATTGGAATTACAACAAGCATTTATACATGCAAAATAAATTACAGAAAGTTATTATTATTCTATAACCGCATATATAAATACATAAAATTTCTAAGTATCTTATTTCAAAAAAGAATCGTAAATTATGAATTAATCCACAGTTTACACAAAAATTTAAAAAATTCCATTTATCAAAAATTTAGATTTGGATAGTTAAATTTCACAATGGGTGGTTTTGAGAAAAATTAGCATTTTTTACCAGGCCCATATTAAAATTATTTATTACTATCGATTGTTATATTTTATGAAATCTTGCAAATGCTAATAACATCAAATCGATATGTTTGTTATAAAAGGATTTCTTTTTGATTTTATTATAACTATGTTTGAAACGTTATTACTATTCCTTCATCCCTAATTTTTTCTTTTTTTTATTATATTTGCATGTACAATCTTAGTTACTATTTTTAAAGTTTTAAATGCATTCCTCTTAAATACTAATGGATTCCCATTCTCTAAGTTTATTTGCAATTGTTATTAAAAAAACATACAATTAGAAATCTCCTTTATGCGTTTATGTAAAATATTTTTCTTTATGATGAAATTTCATTGAACTTTATATATAGCATCAACTTAAAATGGAAATGGCAAACAAAACGAACTACTAATCTTTTAACTGTTTTATTTAGTTATTACCTTGTAACTTTAACATATTGTAAAACGATAAATTTATCAAACTATTAAATAATTGTTTTGTTTCCTGATTATTTTATACTCATAAATTTTTAATAGGATATTAAATAACAAATTCTAAAATTTTAAACATTTAAGTGCATTATATAGCATAAATATTTTTTTAATCACTTATTTCATCTCATATTAGATTATTCCCGTTATGATTGCAATTAGCACTCGAAATATTTTTTAATTCAAAGTTTAACCATCAAAAAATTAAAAATATTTAGTGTTTTAATAAAACATTAGTATATTTTTTTAACTAAATTTAAGTCAGATTATTTTATTTTAAATTCCATATAATTTATAATATTAAAAATCGTTTAAAAGTGATTCAATTTTTACTTTTTAGAAATTATATCGAAAATTTAATTTTATAGTATTCTTAATTAATAATAATTCATCATTTTTGCATAAAAAATGCATCATTTTAAGCTTATTCACATCTATATCAAATAACAATTTGGACTGTGTCTGTATCATTTCATTTAATATCATGATATCTTTACTTTTAATACTAACATATATATCAATTTTACAATTTAAGTTAAATAACCTATTAAAATTCCATACTATTATTAACCTCTTTGCTACATATTATCATGTCACAAAATTGTTGAAATAAATGCCGATTTTATGTTTTTTATGATTTATAGTATTCTAAATTGTTTACAAATTTAGTTTTTTTAGCATTTTTTACTCAAATATTAGTTTTGTTGAATTGTAAAATAGTTATTTGCTATAATTATTTCATTGTTGATCGCTTTATAAAACACATTCGAGTATTACATTATTTATACTCTTAACATTTAACAGAATATTTTAAACATCTTGTTTAAAAATTAGATTTTAATTTTATCTACATGTTATATCTTATAGAAAAACCAAAATTAACTCTTTTGACACGTTTAAAAATTATTAGAATTTTTTAGGGCTTTGTTGGTTTTATGTTATATTAACAGGATTTTCATATTGATATCATATCAAACAAAACAGCATCATAACATAAAATACTGAGAATAATTAATGATTTGTTGTTATAATTGATATGCTTCACTTTTTCGTGTAAATAATTTAGTAATTAAAATTGTTAATAAAAATTTGATTTTTAAAAAAAAATAATTTATAATAAATTTGTGCACTAAAAAGCGAATTTGCTAATAATTATTTGCTTTATAAAAAGCTATTGTTAATAAGAACTTTTAAAGAAACTTTCAAAACGTGTGCAATTAAAAAAATTATTAATTTTTAAATGCTATGCTATCATTAATCACAAGGAACTGAATGTCTGAAAAACAACTTAAGTTAAATGAGGATATGTAACCTTTACAGAAATTTAACAAAATATTCTCAGGTATGTATAATGTGACAAAATTGTTAAAGAAAGTTCATATGAGTAGAACATAGCCTCGAGGCGAGATTGATTTTACCTATTTCCATTCTTATTGACGATTACGAATTTATCTGATAACATAACTTTCGCCACTACATTGACAATCTAAAAAAAGCAAATTGCAAGTGAGGTAACAGAGTTGTACGAAAATGAAATAGAATTTAAAACATCTTCTACAGTAAGTGATAAAATATTTAATACCGACACGCTAAGTACAAAAGATCTAATCAAACTCAACAGGCGGATTAAATTGTCGAATCGCGGTTCATCTAACGAATGGTTTATTTCATATGGTAATCTAAACAATAAATTTGTTTTAAAACATAAGGATATAAGCGTTTTAAAATTAAATCTCAATAGGAGTGGTACAATTTCAGCTTGTGGAGCGTTACTAAACGCAGAGCATATGCCAGTGGGTACGATAAAAGAAAATGTCGTTGATATAGATGCTATAGATAATTGGTGGAAAGGCAGATCTATACCCGCAAGCCGTGACGGGTTAAGACATTTGCTTGATACTCTCGATATTTACTCCCCTCATCAATTACTCGACAAAAGCTTCGGACTTAGTTTATCTGACCAATACTGGATTTGCCCAGAAAAAGCAAACATAAATTGGACTGGTATAAACTTTTTTGATAACGATTTTTCAGAGGATATTGGAGATCTGCTATTTGAAAAACTACACAGAAAAAATTTGAATCCTAATACTCTAAACCTTATATCACCCGATAACACCACTGATGGCGTGCTTCACAAAAAGTGGAAAATAATAAATAACAAACGATGTCTAATTAAAGGTGGCACCGGTATAGACTGTCAAGAGGTTGCTAATGAAGTTTTAGCATCGAGCATTTGCAAACGGCTCGGCATATATTATGTAAATTATAAAATTATAGAATTTGACGACAATAAATACTCCATTTGCGAGGACTTCATAACGAGGGACACCGAACTTGTTACGGCGTGGCATATAAAGAAAACAATTAAAAATGACGATAGCACTTCCGATTTCAATAGTCTAATTACAAAAGCGGAAGATTTCGGCATAAAAGACGTGCGTAGACATTTTAATATGATGCTTACTCTTGACTTTATAATTGCAAATACCGACAGACACTACAATAACTTTGGATTTATTCGTGACGTAAATACCCTTGAATGGTTGTCGGTCGCCCCAATATACGATAGCGGCTCATCTATGTGGCGCGGAAAACCAATCATTAAAGCTACGGACATACATATCGTTAGTAAACCGTTCATAAACACTCATATGAATCAAATTAAACTCGTAAACGATTTTTCATGGCTCAATTTTGACGCACTCGGCGGAATTGACAAAGAATATGCACAAATTCTTTCCAATGTATCTCTAAAAGGTTCAATTTCAGAAGAGCGGATCAAAGATCTTTGCTCAGCACTTATAGAAAGGATAGAAATGCTTAAAAAAATTGTTGCAAAAAAAAGCTAAAATTTTGTGTTAATTCTGATAATAGCAATTTTCACATTACTATTTAAATGTCTCAGTTGTATTATTTAAGTTTGAAAACAATATTGAAAGTCTTCTTCTTTTGTTGAAAGCTAACTCTATAATATCTTCCTTTATTTCTACAGATTAATTTCCAGCAATAAAATTATCATATATATATTTTATAGCTTGTTTTTTTGATGCCTCCTAACTTTGCAGCAAACAATCTAAATAAATTGTTTGCTAGCTATCTCATTGCAAGATCAAAATCTACCCTTATAACTATATCTAAATGTTTCTGTTCATATGAAAAAATCTAATTTGCTCGGATATTTTATTTTCTACATTCCTGTAAAGTAAATATTGTATTCGATGTAAAAACCTCAACATAGTTACACAATGGATTTTAAAATAATAGTAATCGAAAAATTATTTTTAAAACAATAAATACTATGATTATGTCATTTGAATAAACAAAAAGCTACCAGGAAAATGAGGTTGGATTTAAAAAACTCATTATTTTTGCATAATTCTTTATTTTTTATACCTTAAAACAACTCATGCTTGAAATTTCTATTATTTTCTTGTATAATTAAATAAAGAAATTTCCGCGTTGGGGGGGCTCGTTTATGTTAGCATTTAATAAAACTTGTTTTTTTACTGTCGTTATGTTTTTACTATTAACTGTTGCTATATCAATTATGAGTATCAGTAATTTTGCAAATGCTGAGATTTCAAAGAAATCTGAGACTTTTGATGATGTTTTTTTTAGTATAACATCTAAAATAGGCTCAGACACTTATTCTGATTTTTTAATGTTAGAAGATAATAATAGTTATTTTAGTTTAGATCAACCAATATTACTAGAGTTTACTCTCAATTCTGGTAATTCTCTAGCTAATTTTACATACTCAACAATTGGAATTAACGTTTTAACATCATATATTTATAATTTAAATCGATTAATAATAAGTTTAGAATTTAATCCTGATTTTGGAGACTACAAAATATATGTTGATGTCACATCCGAAAATGATGACACAATAAGCGATTGTGTTTATGCAATTGCAAATGAATATGGTATTTTTAATATACAAATTTAAATCACTAGTGGACAATATTATGAAAAATATAAAAAGATTATTAGTTATTGTCGTTATAATTAACATGCTAGTTCTAACAGTTTTTACTTTAGTTGGTTGTGCTAATAATAATAAAAGTGTTGATTTAAAACCTGTCAATGATGGCAAATTAGTCAGTCCTTATGTATCAACTGCTAGTGAAACAGCTCCTAGCCTTCCTGATCACAAGGTCAATTTTACATCAGATATTAATGAATTTCCATTAGAAGATGTTCGCTTTTATTTTAGTATAGGCTCAAATTATTATGATTTAGGAGATAATACTAATTTCCCAATTAACGCTAAAGTATATTTTAAAAATAGAATTAATAGTATTGAGTTGATCATACATGATATAATTGATTTAGCAGATAAAAAGTTTACACTAAATTATAGTGAGCCCATGTTAAAAGATCCTTTCTCAATTATCCCATACGACGAAAATCATGTAACTGAAATGGTGCGTTATTACATATTTGAGCACAAAGAAGAAATTCATGTACCTAGTGAATTATTTATAAGTGAAATAGGAGAAATATCTTTTAATGTAGATATATTAGACAAATCTTTTCATAAATATATGATTTATGAGGCTCATACTACTTTTTACTATATTGTAACTAAAGATAAAGTAACAATTTTTGATTGGCGAAGTAGCAAATTCTTTCAGTATGTTCTTTATGGAATTCTACCCACTATTTACCCACTATTATGAGGATAATATTATGAAAAACACAAAAAAATTACTGATTATTATCGTTATAATTAATATGCTAGTGTTAACAGTTATTACATTAGTTGGTTGTGCTGATAAAAATATTGATTTAAAACCTGTTAATGATGGCAAATTAGTCAGTCCTTATGTGTCAACTGGTAATGAAACGCCTGCTAGCCTTCCTAGTCATAAGGTCAATTATATATCGGAAATTAATGAATTCCCATTAGAAGATGTTCGCTTTTATTTTAATATAGGCTCATACTATTATGTCAAAAAATATTATCCGAATTTTCCAATTAACGCTAAAGTATATTTTAAAAATGAAATTAACAATATTGAATTCATTATATATGATATCGTTGATTTAGCAGATGAAAAGTATGCATTAAAATATAGTGAGCCCATGTTAGAAGATCCTCTCTCAATATACCCTTACGATAAAAATCAAGTGACTGGATTGGTGCGTTATCACATATTCGAGCACAAAGAAGAAATTCTTGTACCTAGTGAATTATTTATAGGTAAAACAGGAGAAATATCTTTTAATGTAGATATATTGGATAAATCTTTTCATAAAGATATCACTCATGAACAATATGCTACTTTTTATTATATTGTAACTGATGATAAAGTAACAATTTTTGATTGGCGAAGTAGCGATTACTTTCAGTATGTTCTTTATGGAATTCTACCACCAGCTAATAATGAGAAAAGCCCACGAATTTGTAGAAAAAAACCGCTAAATACTACTCCCGAACCACCACCACCAGGAGGCGAAGACTACTAATGAAATGGATTATGTGTTTGTGTAATTTTCTCTTATACTAAGACATCAACAAAAAACACATAATCTGCTTTTTATTTCTAAAATATCTATACTTGTTTATAAGTCTAGTGGTTCTAAAATTTCCTTCATTTTAATGTTACAAGTTTTTACATTTTAATGGGTTTGTTGTAATATTTTACTTTGTCTTTGCTTTCTTTATGAAACCAGCACTTGATTGTCCGCACTTTGTTATGGGATATTTTAAGTTATGATGTTAAATTTCTTGTTATATTATCAGTTGCAAACGTCAACATATATTGCATTTTAAAATTTAATGTAAAACGAAAGTATTTATCCTGTGAAGGTTTGTTAAATGACTTGCAAAAAAATCTAAACATTAAAAATTAAAATAGTTTACAGATATTTATGACAATTCTGAATTTAACAACAGGTAGCTTAGATTTTTTTTGTTTTATTTGTAACCAACCTATCAACAGATTCTAAAAGTGCTAATTTTCCATGTTGATATGTAAGTCCACCTTGAAAATATGCAATATATGGCACTCTAATAGGTGCATCGGCACTTAATTCAATAGATCCACCTTGTATAAAACTGCCTGCTGCCATAATTACCTTGTCACTATAACCAGGCATTTCCCATGGATATGGTACGACATAGCTATCAACAGGTGATGAATATTGTACACCTCTTATAAATTCAATAAGTTCGGATTCATTATCAAATTTAATTGCACGTATTATGTCATTTGGCATAACGCTGGCTTTTGGATAAGTTTCATAACCTAGCATTTCAAACGCAAATCCGGCTAGGATGTTTGTCTTCATTGCATTCTCAACAATAGATGGTGCAAAAAAGAATCCTTGATAAAAAGGAATATATGTCGCATTATATGAACCAATTTCCAGACCCAAAGATGGTGCAGTTACTCTATTTGATATTTTGTTTATAAACGGCTCCTTTCCTGCTATATATCCCCCAGATGGTGCAATTCCACCACCTGGATTTTTAATTAATGATCCAACAACTACATCCGCACCTATTTCGCATGGCTCTCTCTTATCCACAAACTCACCATAGCAATTATCTACAAATATTATTGAATTTGGTGAATTAGATTTTATTATTTTACATAAATCTTTTATTTCGTCAATTGATAAAGCATTTCTGAGTGAATATCCTCTCGATCTTGTAATAAAGACTAAAGTTGGTTTTTCGGTGGATAGCCTTTTTATAATTATTTTTATATCAGGACTATTATTTAAGTATTCAATTGAACTGTATGAAATATTATAGTCTTTCAAAGACCCAATATTATCACCATTGATAACTTTCATTAGTGTGTCGTATGGATTACCAGTTATTGATAAGATACTATCACCAGGTTTTAATAAACCAAATAACGCAATTGTCAAGGCATGTGTTCCACTTGCGATAATTGGTGATACGATGGCTTTCTCTGTCTTAAATACAGATGCATAAACTTGGCATAAGGTAATTTTTGAGATATCATCATAACCATAACCAGTAGAGGGTGTAAAATGTCTACTAGAAACTTTGTTATCTCTAAATGCGTCAATAACTTTTTTTTGGTTGACTAACGAAACACATTCTATTTCACTAAAAAGTGCTTTTGCTTTTATTTCTGCATCTTTTATTATTGCTTCAGATTTTATCATTGAAATCCTCTATGCCTGTGTTTTTTTAATTTATTTTTAATGCTTGCTTAAATTGAATAGGACTAAATTTTTGCAAATCACTTCTAAATTTCTCGGCAATTTAATAATATCCAAATTTCTACATATATCAGCTTCAGAATGATATTACATGCTGTAAGAAGTTTTGTCACTTAACAATTAATTAAATTATTCTCTATAAATTGTCAAACAACCAATGAGTAAGTTTAGTATTATTATTGTAATTCTTAGAATACAAAAAAATGAGATAATAAGAATTTTTAGCATTAGTTATACAACTTTAAACATAAATATAATCATTTGAAGATGTGTTATCTTATCATTTAAAAAAAACCAACTAATTTATATAGGATTTTTAATTATATTCGTTACAAAAAATTGTTAGCATTGTCTTTAAATAGAGACCTTGTTAACTGATTTTTTAAAACTGGTTTAAAATTCCGAAAAACATTAACTTACATCTTTTATGAATTTTATAACATCCCATTTTCTTTGTTGATTCTAATATCATCTGAAATTGTATCGAATAAATACGCATAACCTAATTCTACATCGATGCATTTAGCATATGGGTATTTGTTGTTAAACCATGTGTCTTGCTTTTTTGCATAATGTTTACTGTCAACCTTAATCTGAATAATTGTCTTATCCCAGGTCGACTTATTTTCAAAATATTGTTGCCATTCTTTGTAACCAATCCCTTGCATGGATTGCATATTAAATTCAACGCCATAACTTAACAATTCATTGATTTCATTATACAGGCCTTCTTCTAACATTCGGTCTACTCTATCGTTTATTCGAATTGTTCTTTCAATTCGATTATTACTAGTTAGTACATAAAAAAGAAAATTGTCACGTTTATATTGCATATCATTGTCCTGTTCGGAATATTTAACCCCATATGTTTTTATAACTTCAAGGGCTCTAATTACTCTTTTAACATTATTAGGATGAATTTTCAAAGCAGATTTCAAATCGAGTTGTTCTAATTCCTTCCATAATTTAAATATACCATTTTTGTTATACTCATCAATCAATTCTTCTTTAATACTACACCTTAATTCATCAGAGTTATCACCTGGTCTGCCATATTTCCTCTCGTAAATTAGTGATGATATATAATAACCTGTTCCTCCAACTACTATAGGTATTTTGCCTTGACTTTCGATTTCTTTTATTGCACATTCCGCTTCATCTCTATAATTTACGATTGAAAAATTATTAAATGGTGATATAATATCTACACAATATTGTTTAACTCCCAACTCTATATCACTTACCTTCGCGGTGCCTATATCCATGCCCGAATAAATTTGCATAGAGTCAGCCGATATTATTGATGTGTTTAAACTTTTAGCGAGCTCAGCGCCTAATTTAGTTTTTCCAGATGCAGTGGCCCCACCTATTATTACAATCAAAGCTTTCTCCTAAATAACTTCTCAATTTCAGTTTTTGTCAATGTTATATATGCAGGTCTACCATGCGGGCATGTTAGAGGCATACCAGTTTCTAAAAAATGATCTATAACTTTTTCTAATTCATCATACGGCATTGGAAAGCCGCCTTTGATTGCGGCCTTACATGCGGCTAGTACCAATTTTTCTCGAATTATAGAACTTGTTTCTATTGATTTTGAATAATATAATGAAATAATTTCATTTATAAATATTTCTAATCTGATCGAGGATACAGCCATTGGAACCGCGTTGAATTTAAAACTATCAGCTCCAAACTCTTCAATTTCAAAGCCAATTGCGTTTAATTCAGGTAATAATTCATGAATTTTATCAACATTTGTTCTATCATCGCTATGCACATATGGCAGCATTAATGGTTGTGATAAAACACATTGATTATCAATTTGTGATTTATATTTATCATATAATAGTCGCTCATGTGCTGCGTGTTGATCTATTATGTGGATTTTTTCATTTGACTCTATTATTAAATACGTATTAAACATCTGTCCAATGATTGTATAATTCTTTGTGTTTTCATCAATCTCTATTGACGCCTGTCCACTATGATGAAGTATTGCTGTTTTTTCGATGTCATTAATTCCTGTATGGATTATTGGTTTTACGTAATCCATATTTTCCTGTCCAGAGTGTTCATTTGGGCTAACTATTGTTAAATTTGAAATTGAAGAAAATGTTGGGCCTGATTCTTCAATTTTTAAATCAGAAAAATCTGGTAATTTAACAAATGAGGTTTTTCTGGGTGGAGACGTGGCATTGTAAGTCATTCCTTCTTGTTCTCTTAACGCGCTAGGGCCTTTTGAAACATATCTTGACAGTTTCTCATTTAATTCTCTTTTTAATTCCTCATCTTCTTGGTTTGTTTCTACAAACTTCTCTGTCATTCCACTTTCAAAATTAATAATTGTATTAAAAACAGCCTTGTAGATGGTAGCATAGACAATTCGTGAATTTGCGAACCTCACCTCTTTTTTGTTAGGGTGTACATTAATATCAACGTCACTAAATGGTAATAATATGTTTAAGACAAAAATAGGAAAATTATGTTTCATTATCCTGTCGGCGTATGCGTTGAGGATAGTTGCTGATATAGCTGGATCATTGATTACTCTACCATTTACAATAATAGTCTGCATATTTCGATTAGATTTATAAAACTCAGGTTTTCCAATATACCCTGATACTTTAATCGCCTTTTCTGGTGATTCTACAATTGGAATAAAGTTTTGAAAATCATCATCTCCAAAGATAGCTCTAACCGCACTCTCTAAACCACTACCAGATGAGGCATATATTAATTTATTATCTATATAATATCTAAACGCAATGTTAGAATTTGATAAAATTAAATGCGACATTAAACCTGTGACAGTTGCCCCCTCATATTTTGGCTTTTTTAAAAACTTATATCTAGCAGGTGTATTATGAAACAGATTAGAAACTTTAACTGTTGTGCCCTGAATTGCCGCAGAATCACTAATAGTTACATTCCCTGCAATAGAGGTTAGTTTTGCACCTGTATCTGAATCTATATATTTCGAGGTAATTTCAAAATCGCTTATAGCAGATATACTAGCTAGTGCCTCACCTCTAAAACCAAGTGTCGAAATGTATGAAAGGTCTTCAGCTGTTTCTAACTTTGCGGTTGCGTGTGGCATTATAGTCTTGCTTATTTCCTCTTTGGGAATGCCGTATCCATTATCAGTAATCTCTATATATTTTATTCCGCCTTCCTCTATTTTAACGATAATCCCACTAGCCCCTGCATCTATCGCATTTTCAACAATTTCTTTTACAACCGATGCTGGGTTCTCAACAACCTCGCCCGCTGAAATGAGGTTATAAACAGAACTATCAAGAATGTTAATTTTCATATCTACTTGTCTCCTAAAAGATATTACTATCTTTTTGCTCCGTATTAATTCCTGTGATTTTACTATATATCTTGCGGTGTGATAAAATTTTAATTAAATAAAACATTTTAAACAATTAAATGATAGTTTAATAAAATCAGTAGATCTATTCAAATTGCTATTCAAAAGCTAACTCACCATTTTCACTTCTTTTTTGGTATTGATTTTGTCTTTTCAACTAGCTCCGATAACAAAGTCAACGCCTGTATAGGTGTATAATCATTTAGGTTTAATGATTGTATTGTGCCTATTATCTCTTTGGTTGCAAAATCTTCTTCAAACAAGGAAGCCTGTCTCACAGGTTCATCATCAAAATCAGAAAGTCCAATACTATCCTTTAATGATCCAGCTTGTGTTATGGTGTTCTCCAACTTTTTCATTATTTTTTTGGATCTATCAATGATACTTTTCTCTACACCGGCTAATTGCGCAACTTCAATACCAAAACTACGACTTGTTATTCCAGGAACTAGTTTATACAAAAAGATTATTTCATCTTTATCCTCTTTAATTAGTATATGTATGTTTTTGATAGCATCTATCGAATCCTCTAATTCACCCAACTCATGATAGTGTGTTGCAAACAATGTCTTTGCTTTTATCTTGAGTGTAATATATTCTATTAACGCACATGCTATCGACAATCCATCAGAAAAAGAGGTGCCTCGGCCAATTTCGTCTAATATTAAAAGACTATTTTGGCTTGCATTATTAATAATATTTGCTACCTCTGTCATTTCTAACATAAAAGTGCTTTGTCCATACGCCAAATTATCACTAGCACCAATTCGTGTAAAAATACGATCTGTTATTGGAATCTCAGCTCTCTTAGCAGGCACGAATGAACCCATATGAGATAATAAGACAATTAATGCCACTTGTCTCATATATGTGCTTTTTCCTGCCATATTCGGCCCAGTTACTATTATAGTTCTAGTATCATCGTTAATAAGTGTATCATTTGGAACAAAAGGCATACCTTTTAACAATGACTCAACGACAGGATGCCTACCCTCATTAATTTTTAACGCTCTGATATCATCAGATATGATAGGTCTTACATATCCATTGTTACAAGCTACATTTGATAAAGAGCATAATACATCAATTTCAGATAAAAGCCTTGCGTTATTTAATAAGGCATCTAAATTATTTGTGAGTTCCTTTTTTATTTCCGCATACAATTGTTCTTCTAGTTTAAGTGCTTTTTCTTCCGCACCCAATATTAACTCTTCTAAATCACTCAATTCGTTAGTCATAAACCTTTCAGAATTAGTTAATGTTTGTTTTCGCATATATCTTGCAGGTGCGCGATTTGCCTGTCCATTTGATATTTCAATATAATATCCAAATGCCCTAGAATATCCAACTTTAAGCGTTTTTATCCCAGTTCTCTCTTTTTCATAGGCTTCATATTTAGCTAACTCACTCTTTCCATTTTTTTGTGAATTTCTATATGCGTCAAGTTTTTCATTGAACCCTTGTTTTATAACTCCTCCATCTTTTAGTGAAATAGATGGGTTTTCAACTATTGCGTTGTATAACAAGTTGACTAAATAAGGTAAAGCATCTAAATCATTTTTAATATTAACTAGATATTTACTTTTCATTGCAGTCAACATCTCAATAATAGGTTTTACTACACCAATAGAAACCGCGATTGATTCACATTCTCTCGGATTAATTGTATTATACGCAATTTTTGAACATAATCTTTCAACATCTCGCATTTTACCCAAAATATTAGATAACTCAAATCTAGTGGTTTCATTTCGAGTCAACTCTTCAACGGCATCTAACCTGTAGTTTATAACCGCAGAATTCATTAATGGTTCAGTAATCCATTTTTTGAGTAAACGCAAACCCATATTAGTTCGTGTTGAATCTAACACTCCCAGTAAACTCCCCTTTACTTTCTTGTCAGACAAGGTTTCTAGTAATTCAAGATTTTTTTGAGTATTATAGTCTAAAAACATTCGTGTTTTTGATCTTATAACTTTGGGCGCGCGGATATGCGCGAGTGATTTTTTTTGTGTTTCCTCAACATATTTAAGCAAACCACCAAGAGCTGATATGATAGCTGAATTATTTTCGATACCAAGTGCAAATAGGTTATTAATTTTATAAAACCTTAATATTGTTTTTTGCGCGTTGTCTGGTATGTACGAATAATCATAAAATTCAGTTGGCTTAACACAATTAGCGGTTTTAACCGAATTAAATTCCGAAACAATTGCAACGGTCGATGAATGTGCTATTATTTCACTAGGTCTAATCGATAAAACAAAATCCTCTAGCGAATCCTTTGATTTATTCGATACTTCCATTACATTCATGTCACCTGTTGATACATCTACCCAGGCAAAACCAGCCTCGTTTTTGTCAAAATATATTGATAACAAATAATTATTTGTGCCTGCTTCAAGCATAGCATCTTCGTTAACGGTGCCTGGTGTTATAACTCTAACGACACCTCTTTTTAAGATGCCTTTTCCATCTTGTGGAGTTGATAGTTGATCACATACCGCTACTTTTTTACCAAGTTTAACTAAACGAGAAATATAGACTTCAACTGTTTGATGAGGCACTCCACACATGGGTGCTTTCTCACTTAGCCCACAATCTCTACCAGTTAGTGTTATATCTAATAATTTAGAAACTTCCCTCGCATCATCAAAAAACATTTCATAAAAATCGCCTAGTCTATAAAAAAGGTATGCATCAGGATTCTCTCCTTTAACCTCTAAATAGTGTTGCATCATAGGGGATAATTTACGCGTGTCGATTGTCAATATGTCCTCCCAAGACAGAAGCCCTGCATTTATCAATTACTACATTCACAAATTCACCCACTAAACCTTCGTCGCCTGGGAATGTAACTATTCTGCCATTCTCCGCCCTGCCATATAAGAGTCCTTTATCATTCATTCCATCAACTAGTACTTCAAAAACTGAATTAAGATAGTTATGACTAATATTATTAACTATTTCATTTTGAAGAGCGACTAGTCTCGTTATTCTGTCTTTTTTCACTTGTGGTGAAATTTGAACCATTCGAGATGCAACAGTTCCACTACGAGGCGAATATACAAAAGTAAACGCATTGCTGAACGCTATCTTCTCAACCAAATCTAGTGTTTCTAAGAAGTCAGACTCGGTTTCACCAGGAAATCCTACCATAATATCAGTAGTTAACACACACTCAGGCAATTTGTCCCTTATTTTGGAAACGAGATTCAAATAATATTCCCGATTATAATGGCGGTTCATAGCTTTTAAAATAGTATTACTTCCAGCTTGTACTGGCAAATGAATACTTTTGCAAATCTTTTTGTGATTTGCAATAACTTCTAGTATTTCATCAGACAAATCTTTAGGATGTGAGGTCATAAACCTAATTCTAAATTTTTGTGGCAAACTTGCTACTTCATCTAATAATTTTGCAAAGTTGTATGTACTGTGATTATAACTATTAACATTTTGTCCTAAATAAGTTATTTCCTTATATCCTTCATTTAATAGCTGTTTTGTCTCATTTATTATGAGATCAGGTGCTCTACTTCGCTCAGGCCCACGAACATAAGGCACAATGCAATATGTGCAATGATTATTGCACCCATACATTATATTTACCCAACCATTAGGATAAGAATTTCTTAAAGGCTTATCTTCCTCAAAAATTTCATTAGATGGGGTTGTATTCTCATAATATTTAACTCTCTTATCAATTTGATTGTTTATTATTTCGTTTACTTTATCAGCAACTAAATGAGCGTTAGATGTTCCAAGTATTATGTCTATAAAAGGAAATTGTGATTTGAGCGTTTCAATCGCATCAGTCTGTTGTGACATGCATCCAACAATAGCTACTATTAAATCTTTCTTTTTCTTTTTTAAATTCTTAAGTTCCCCTATATTACCATATATTTTTTTTTCAGCAGTATCACGAATACAACATGTATTGAAAACTATAACATCGGCATCGTCTCTTTTTTCTACAGGTTTTAAACCTAAAGCTGATAAGCGTCCTGAAATTTTTTCAGATTCATGTACATTCATTTGACATCCGAATGTCTCTACTAGATAATTATTTATCATATGATTAATTATATAATAAATAGTCAGTTTTTTCAAGTAATTTATCTATTAAAAAATTTAATACACCTCTTCTACTCTTTCATATAACAAGGTAAACATAAAAACGCAATACCAATTACAATTAATAACAGCAAATTATTCTAGATCAATATGAGGCGCATATAAAGTTTTATTTATTTAAACATAAGATTTAATAACAAAAAGATAAAAAAACTATTTAAAACAATATATAATGTGGTTATGTGTAAAAAAAATTTAGTTATGTAAATGAGGTGTTGAATTTTACTAAACTGCATTTATTCTGATAATTAACTGCTTTAAAATTTAATAATAACAATTGTATATAAAATAGCACGTGACAAAAGTAATGTAGCGAGTTTTCATCCCATTGTTATATAATAATTCTGTCCAAAATATTGTAGTATATTAAAAAATCAATTTAAAAATTCCTATTTATTACATAAAAACACTAGATTCGTTAATCGTTAATTATCCATTTTTTGTTGCACTATTGATATGAAATTCAATTTATGTTATAATAAATATACATTTTTAATATTTTGGAGAGTTTTAATAATGATTACTCAAAAAAAAGACTTGCAATCTGAATGATT
>JAIRKT010000033.1 GCA_031259965.1 Christensenellaceae bacterium
TAAATTGGGTTGAAAGGAAATATGTTGTGAATTATATTGGATTTTTCAAATTAAATTGGGATTTTTTGACTTTTGTTTCTTATATTAACTAGGTATACTGATGCCGTGAAGATCCGTGAGAATCTTATTTCAAAAAAGAATCGTGAATTATGAATTAATCCACAGTTTACACAAAAATTTAAAAAATTCCAATTTGAGAAAAACCGAAATTTTAGTAGAATTTTTGTTTTGTTTAAGTTGTATGAGTGTTTTATTATTTCAACAGATAAAATGCATTTGATTGAATTGCAAGGTCTGCCTATATTATCTGAAAAAATAACCTTAAACAACTCTTCATCTATTTGATTATAAACGTTAATGCAGGATCAGCCAGCCAGGTGTTTTTTGTTTTATTTTGCTGTTTAATTAGTAGGTTAAGAAATTCGTCAAAAAAGAAATATTTTTAGGTTTTGAATTACAAAAAACATATGCACATCCTAATTGTGCTAAGTTGTATTATATTAATTACAGTATATTAGAGCCGTAATGTAAAGATAAGAGAGCCTCATAGTTTTTCCAAAAAACTAACTTGAAATTATAATCCGAATTTAATTGCTCGACATTTGACGCGTAAACCATTTGACAATTTTTTTATTAACTTAAAACCAACGTTTCACTTATAACTATTCACGGCATGGAGTAAAAAACTACTTAGGTATTTTGTGTTAGACAAACTCTACCTTAATGAAATAAAGAATATATGCATATGGCGTGAATTTGCTTGTAAGTGTTCGTTTTAAAGTGGACATAAAGTAGGTATTGAATTTAAGGGTTATCTTTATATAACACAGCAAACGCTTTCCCTTTAGATTCAATAATTCTATCCTTTATTATTAGATTGTTTGATATTATTTTAAATTGATCAATATTTTTAATAAAATTTAATTTGAGTGTGTGCTTTTCATCCTTTGGAAACAAAATAACAAATGCCTCATCAGAATTACTATATCTTTTAAAAACAAGAGGATTCCCACCATTGTTTGATTTTATTATTTTAAACCCCGAATCTATACGGAAACATTTCATTGTGCGTTTTAATTTAATTAGCGCCTTTACAGTTGTAAGTAATGAATTCTCATCATCGGCTTGTGATTTTACTGATATACAATCAGTTTTATCAACTGGTAAATAGATTTCATCCGAAGACGAAAAACCTCTATTTTTAGTATTATCCCATTGCATTGGTGTTCTGGAACCAGTTCGTCTATAACCACCATCCTTTGATTTAATTTTCATGTATGGAATGCCTATCTCATCGCCATAATATACAAATGGCAAATGTGGAGCGAGCAAATGGAATGCGAATGTTACCTTTGAAATGTCGTGATCTCTGCCATATGACATGCGTATCTTATCATGGTTTCCCAAGGCTACTGCATTATAACCTTTATTTTTAACAACCCTTCTCATTCTTTTGAATCTCTTAATAGCTAGGGTATAATAACCACTTTTATCACCCAAATAACAAGAACGGTTTGTGTAATCGAAACCTCTTTTAGTCCACACCATATACAAAAAATATTCGCTACTAAAATCAATATCAAATGATGATTTCTTAACCGAGTTAACTGGTGAATACCACTCAGATAAAAATATAGACTCTGGATATTTCTTTTTAACAGCTGAAATAGCTTTGTTCCAAAACTCAATGTTTCCAACACCTTTTGGATCAGATTTTACCATAGATCCAGCCATGTCTACTCTGAATCCCTTACAACCAAGCCCCAACCAAAATTCGCAAATATCTATTAGTCTTTGCAGATTTTTCTTGGGCGCCTCATCATCAGGAGAATCCTGCCATTTTGCTTTTCGTTTATAAAACCCATAATTAATTGCAGGTTGTATCGCATAATAATTAATCATAAACATATCTGGACGCTCTGCAATACCACTTAAAAATTTATTATCTTTGTTGTTGAATGGTTCTTCGCCTGGTTTCCAGATAAACATATCCGAAAATTCGTTTTTTTCATCTTTTTGTGACTCTTTGAATGCTGGATGCTCTATAGATGTATGTCCTAAAACCAAGTCAAGTAATACATAAATCCCTAATTTTTTTGCTTCTTCAAAAAAGGTTATTAAATCCTCATTTGTCCCAAATCTGGGATCTACCTTGTAATAATCGGTAATATCATATCCACCATCACCAAATGGCGAACAAAAACATGGGCTAAGCCAAATTGCATTAACACCTAAATCTTTAATATAATCAAGTTTACTGATTATTCCTTGAATATCACCTATCCCATCACCATTTGAGTCCTTGAAACTCGTAGGATAGACTTGATAAAACACAGCACTCTCAAGCCATTCATGCTTCATTCTAAAAACCTCCAAAACAAAATCATATACTTTTGCTTATTATCATACAATAAACACATCCACATACAAACAACATTGTGATGTGATTTTTAATCGAGTTGTGATGGTCTTACTAGCTAGCAACACAATAAATAAAAACTAGCTAGCATAGCAACTCTATCAACGCTTTCTTATTGCATCTATTGGTTTTTTCCTTGCAACGTTTATAATAGGCAAAAATGATCCTATAAACGCAGCTAGCACACTGACACCTAGTAAAACCGCAAATTGTCTAATTCCTATTGACAAAAGTGTAATAACCATTCCACCAACGCTGCGCATATAATTATTAAAGTAGATTGCAATAGCAGAAGATACTACCATTGCAATAATAAAATTAAAAGTCGCAATTATTAAACTTTCAGTAAAGAATATATTAAACACATCTCTACCTCTAGAACCTATAGCCCGCAAAATACCTATTTCTTTGCGTTTATTTCCAATACTTGAGGCTATAAAATTCATAAGAACTAGAGAACCCATAAATATGAGAACTAGTCCAACCCACATTAATATTTTAGACAAGATACCAGCAATTGACGAAAACATAGTGATAGCTGTTACAATATATGATTGTATTCTAAAACTATTGTTCTCATCTAAATGCAAATCAACAAACTTATCGATTTCACTTTCACTTAATTTTGATATTGCATACAAAATTTTGGGTTGCTCACCATTCACCATTTCTTTAATATTAGGTCCTGCCATTATCTCATGTGATGAAATCCATCCACCAGGATTAGTTGAACTTGCGTTATAATACCCAACTATTTTTATATCAATATTTTCTATAAACTCAAACTTAACGTCCAAATCACCATTCGCTATTTTTTCAAGAAGTTCATCATCACCGTAAAAAGCATCTTTTAAGCAAGTAGTTGATATTACAACTTCGTTATTTTTTAATTCGCGATTATGATTGCCATCAAAAGCTATATAGTTACCAGTTTCTATTACGCCCTTGATATTAAATCCATATTCTCTACCATAATAATTATGAACATCATCATAATAAGAATAGAAACCAATAGCTGGAGTTGTAGTATTAGTATATTTTAACATCTCTTCGATTGTGTTTGGAGCAAAATAAGTTACTGCATGATATCCATTGGTAATGATGCTTTGAGTTTTGTTACCAGTTAAGAACATATTAACTAACAAATCATACGAGTTTTCATCAAGTCCCTCTGGAATATTTGTATCTATAATCCCTGTGATCGTTAACAGTTTCACCTCCTGAGTATTATTTTCATTGGTTAAAGTGATTCTAATTTTTGGACTTTTAGTCAAAAATAAAGTTTCATTCATTCCACTTGGATCAATTTTTATGGAATTACCCTCATCATCATCGTAATTATATCCGAATTCCCTATAATGACTAAACGCATATTGGGTTATTGCTATTTCGTTTTCGTCCTCTGGCAATCTACCTTGAATTGCAAAACCCAATTCTCTGAGTTGTGTGCTTGTTATTTCCATTCCACCAGCTAAATTAGTTCTATACAGATAATACTGATTTTGATAGTCAAAAACAGCATTTAAATTTTGATAATAAAATGATGTACTTATATTAGTGAAATCCCATACTGGCATAAAATTTTTATTAGTTAAATTGCTTAGTTCTGTAATATCTCTTTTATACATTGGACGCTGATAATAATTTTTCTGCTCAGACTCGCCAAATATTCCTTCATCAGTAATTTGTGTGTATGATTTCATAATTGATATGTAATCTGCTTTTTCGTCGTGCATTGATTGTCTTAGTGATTTCGCCGGGTTAAACGATGCTAAAGAATCTGATAAGCAAAATAGTGTTAGAGATATTAGAGTCATGATAATAGTTATAGCTAATCTAAACTTCTTATAACCCAAACTATTAAAGGCAATTTTAAAAGCCACCTTTTGAGGAAGCCTTGATTTGACTAATGTTAAATCTTTTTCGCTATCAGATTTTACGATTTTTTCCTCATCCGTGGGTTTGAAGGTATCCCTTGTTAGATCGTCATTGATATATGCAATTCTTTTAAACTTAGAGTTTACATACTCATCATTTGATATATACGTATCACTTTTTGAATTTAATAAATATGAGACTAGCATTTTTATCTCATTTTCATCTAATTCATAACCCTTTTTTATTTTAATGAATGATTCGTCTATTATGGTAACGCCCTCACTCATGGTTTGAGGAGTGCCAGATACCTTTTCTAAATCGCTTATTAGAAGACCATCAGCTAATTCAATTACCCTGTCTCCATACAATTCAGCATATTCTCGATCATGTGAAACTATAATAACTAATTTGTTTTTTGATAGTTTCTTAAGTGTATCAAATACTTGCAATCCAGTGTTGCTATCTAATGCGCCTGTCGGTTCATCGGCCATTATTATTTCAGGATTTTTAACCAAAGCCCTAGCTATTGCAACTCTCTGCAATTGCCCACCAGACAATTCGTTTGGCTTTCTTTTTCCATAACCAGTCAAATCTACTTCGTCTAAAATATTTAGTATTTTCTCACTAGTTGCTTTTAATCCCTGTAATTCCATTGCAAGCGCAATATTTGCGCCCACTGTAAATTCATCTAAAATATTATAGTCCTGAAAAACAAAACCGATTGAGGTGTTTCTATAACTATCCAAATTGCTTTGTGTAAATGATTTCGTAGGTTTCCCTTTAACAATCATTTCTCCAGAGTCAAAGCTGTCTAAACCACCCATCAAATTTAAAAGAGTAGATTTACCACTCCCAGATTTACCTAGAATAAAGACCATCCCCGAATCAGGAAATTTCAGGTTTATCCCTTTTAGGGCATCAACCCGAACACCAGTTTTTGTAACATAAGCTTTTTTTACATTAATTAACTCTATCATAAGATCCCTTGTAAAACACCTTTAATATAAGTGCCTTACATAAAATTTAATATAGTACTGCTAAATTGTACACAATAAAAAACATTTTACTAAAAAATCATAGATAACTTAATCTAACGCATTTTTATAAAATTTTTTATTCTCCACTCGCAAATGACTGAAATTACATTATACAATTAGAAATTACATTATATCACATGACTGCTAATAAAGTAAATTAAATCTCTTTAAAATCAAAATTAAAGTCGAAAAATTAACCTTGAATTCCAGACAAAATTTTAATTCTTCGGCTTTTACTGGTAAATCATTAGAATTAACTTCTTTACTAATTTTTTTCATAATATCCAAAATTGCTTGACATTGTTTTAATTTGATAATATAATAAACGCAAACTATAGAAATAGAGATTTTCATAGTGAAACTGTAAAATCACATTTATACGTTGGATTCTTTTTAATCAGACAAAAAGCCGAGTCTAGTACAGAGCAGTTTTGCTTTTTTGTTATGTTCGTTGTTAACCAAGTTTCTCCAATTTTGTTTATAAATGTCCCCTAATTCCATAAATATATCTGTAAGAGAAAGCGTTGAAGCAAGGTTCTCACGTCTTAAAACATTAATACCTGATAGGCCAAAAGCAAAGAACTATTATTAAAAAAACACCAACATTTAATCGCCTTATTATTCTGCATGCAACTACTATCTTCACCCAAAATATTTTTAAATGTATAAAAACTTTGCGCATCACACAGAACTATATGATTTTGGAACTTCTAATTTGTATGCTAAAAATGATATCTATTTATGGGTAAGACCCTGGTGAGGGTGATTTTGCCGATATAAACACCTGTTTTTAAAACCTTTTTTTAGAACTATATTCATAATGCTTTTCATACAAGTAATAGTTGTCCATAAGAAGTCTTACTTCACGATTTTTTTTCCCTTAATTTTACAGCCCAATCAGGCAATATTGTAATAAAAATCTCCAAACGTAAATACGTGATAATATTATGACTACATTGTCAAAAACACAAGATGACTCAAAAAATGCATAGCATTCATTGTTAATTTGCGGTTTGCTAGAATTAAATCAAAAAAACCTGTATTTTATTCCGTTTCAATAATAAAAATTTGTATGTTTAGAGAGGGTTTGTTGTAAAAACACTTTTAGCGATATAATTATAGCACTAATTTAAAAAAATAATATAAAATTATTTGTAAATACCAAAACAATAGTGTAAAATTTAATGTTATATTTACAAAAAATAAAATACGTAAATATAACAAAGTTTATAAACAAAGCATTATAACACAAATACTAAAAACCCTAAAATGAAACATCTAGTTTTTTTTATTGATATTTGCAATATTACTATATACTCTGCTTTTTTTAGTGCATATATTAGTGCATATAATAAAATAGGCATAGCGCGAGCTCAACACGATCAAATAACTTATGATTATGAATATGTCTCTAGACCGGCATCTACGGATAGCTTTATAAACATTTTTGATGTACATAGCGCTTGAAGGTGCATACTTAAAAGTAACCATCTGCAAAGGAATTACAACTATGAGAGATACAATCTCCCTGAACACTATTCTAAGTTTCTACTAACATAAAAGACAAAAGGAATTAATATGCCAAACATTAAATTATTACATAACAATATTAAGAGGTTTGTTCCTATAGTTGTAATTTTAGCAGTAATCTTATCAATTTTAATAATTTTTGCAACTAAACAAGCCACCCACAACGCCTTTGCAGATCAAACAACATCTCAAAATTCACATTTAGTTAAAACAACGTCTTATGAGTTGGCAGACAACACCAATTACCAAATTAATAGCAATTCAAAACGCACAAACCCATTAG
>JAIRKT010000031.1 GCA_031259965.1 Christensenellaceae bacterium
TAGCAAAATATTGAATTAGAGTTTCCGATTCAGGCTCATCATAATTGAGACCTTCTGTTTCTGAAATATAGTCAAGTAAGTTACTATCTATTTTTTGTGATCCTGTGAAACTTGTTATCGTACCTTCTGTTGTAAGATGCGCATCATCAAAGCTTTCTAAATAGCTTTGTGCGTCAAACGCTTCTTTTTTTAGTTCTATAGTTCTAACAGTGCTCTGCACTCCAAGTTTTTTATTATCTACATTAGCTAATATTAAATATGAGCTAACAGCTAACATCAAACAACAAGCAATCATCCAGATTGCAAGTCTTTTTTTTGAGTAATCATTATTAAAACTCTCCAAAATATTAAAAATGTTTATATATTATAACATAAATTGAATTTCATATCAATAGTGCAACAAAAAATAGATAATTAATGGTAAATCATTAGCAAATAATTATAACTTATCATAATGATATTCTAGTTGTGGTGGAAAATTTATTGTTTAGTGTTTGTAAAATGTCAATTAACTCAAAAAATTTGAGTTGTAGAAACTATTTAATAAATATTCTGAAGATTACATCAACAATAATTATTTTAAAAAAATTTAGAAGCATATTAGTATCAATATATTTCAGTTGGCTCAGATAAGAAATAAAAGTCAAAGTTGTTTTGTTGAGTTTTAGCGAAAATTATATAAGGGATCTTAAAGTTAATTTAAAGAAAAATACACCTACTATTGGATCATACTCAAAAATAAATATTAGATACTCTCAAAAAGAGCATGTAAAATAGTATAAGGATAATGCACAATACACAAAAAAAAATAGTTGTTCTCAAATTTTTTGTGTAAACAAACTTAATGTAAAACAAAAACCATTAGATCAGAGACTCATAAATTTTGTGAGATTATGCCGATTATAACAGTAATGCCTAATCAAGAAAATAAGCATATGCGATATTAATAGGTATGCAATACGCTACACCTTGCACAATATTGCCATCATTATCTTTTAATCTAAAGGTCGTTATGCCAATTATTTCTCCTTTATCGTTGAGCAATGCACCACCGCTATTTCCGTTTGTTATTGTTAAATCGCATTTAATGGCATCGATTATTCTTTCTTGATAATTTATTTTTAATAGGGGAATGCTGATGCATCCCTCTGATATTCCTATCCCATGATTTTGAGAGTTGCCGACGGCATAAATCTTCTGCCCCGCTCTCACTTTATCCGAGTCTGCTTTTTTCAGCGTTCTAATTTCAAAAGAAGGTAATTCCTTAAATTTTAGAAGTGCAAGATCTAGTTCAGTATCGAATTTTACAAGCTCTACCTCCCTGTAATTTTCCTCAAAAGAAAATCGTACGGAATAGCTTTCAAATTCGGTTATAATTCCCAATTTTGAATAAGTAACTACATGAGCATTTGTTATTATTTTTCCGTCTATTGAAACGATCTCCGCGCTGCCATATGAAACAACGTTTTCATCTGCCATTGCTTTAATTTCCACGACACTTTTAATTGACTTTTCATATAATTTCTCGGGTAACAATGGTCTCGTCAGAAAATAGAAAAGTAAAAGCACAGTTACAATTAACGTAGTGCTAATACATATTACAATATATAATACTTTTTCTTTAGACTTCATGTCACAATACCTATCCTTGCTATTTCATGTTTTTATCTGGCACAAACATAATTGTTTGATGATAACATCAAACAGTCCAGCCTTTACAAAAAAATTTCAAATATACTGCACTGCCATTGTAGTTGCACCATTATTATGAAGATTTTCTGTTTCTGTTTGTGTACAGCTGCTAACAAGTAAATTTTTCATTTTCATTTCAATCAAAAAAATCATTTGCCATGTATTTCCGATTTATACAATACTTCTCCCGCCCTTTGTATCGACTGTTAGTATAAAAAACGTATATTCTGCCTTTCAGAAATATATTTGTCATATCTTACTTTCGGATCTATTCTGAGTTGATCAAACTTTTATAATGACAACGTAATCGTTAAAAAGACATCAATAAATAAATCGTCGGAATTATAGTACTAAATGAGTTTTATTTCTTTTTTGTTGCATTTAAATGATTCGCTAACATTAACGAAAGTTAAATAAGCACCCATGATAGGAAAATAATCATTTAAATTTATCTGAAGAATAAACAATCATTAAAGGTAATCAGGATAGAATTCAGTCATTTGTCCTTTATAATTAATTTTGCTATTTACACCTTCTTTTTAAAACATTCTGGAAAGGGAGATAATCTAAAATTTCAGTTGTAATTAACATGGTTGCAAAACGCATTTGACTTCATTCATCAAACACGTAATCATACCATTCAATGTCTTTATCTGGAACAAACGTAATCGTTTGATACATGCCATTAAACAATTCATCCTTTGTCAGAAAAATTTCAAAAGCTACTGCACTGCCACTATAGTTACCTTCCATTACTGATTGAGATTGTTTGACTCCATATGCGTCCAGCAGATAAACTGAAAATTTTTGGCCCTCATTCCATTCAAAAAAAATCTTTCCAGATGTGTTTTCAATTTGCACAATGCCTCTCCCACCTTCAGTTTCACATCTTTGTATAACAAAACGTATATCAGGCTCCTTTGAAATCCAACTAACATCATATCTTTCTTTTGGCTCGATTATGAGCGGATCAATTTCTTCCAGTGTTAACGAAACCAACGAAAAAACATCGCCAAATGCATCGCTGGTATTAAAGCAAAGAACGAGTTTCTTTTCATTTTTGTAGTATTTATATCCTCCAGAAACATCAACTACAACCACATCAGGATCACCTACAATAGGCGAATACTCATCGGGTTTTATTTCAAGAGCAAACCCTGCATAAAGGGTAAACGAAATATAAAACCCAATCTTTCGTCCTTTAAAAACAATATTTCCAAAGGCTTCACGTTTATCTAAAACTATGACCTCCATTTCTGGATCAACAGAAGTCCATTTTACGTTTGTTAAATCGTTAATTGACTCTTCATTACATGAAGCAAGAGACAAACCGCTAATTAAAAGAAAAAAAACTATAGCAATTAAAACAAAAATTTTATTCTTCATTTTAACCTATCAAGTATCCTACAATCAACGAGCCACCATCATTATTTATGTATTCTTTTAAAGTGCCAAAATAATATGCGCGATCTTCTTTTTCTCCAGAATTGTAAACAAAATATTTATCGTTAACTTTTTCAACTGCTACAGCATGTGCGCCCTTAAGAATAGACGGTTCATTCCAAATCTCAAGAATAATTTTTTGTGATGTAGACATTTTTTTTGCGTCCTCTTCGAGTTTTGTCAAGTTAGTATAAGCAGTTGTTTTAATGTTTTTGCTTTTGAAATACTCTCCAAAGTGCGTCGGATCTGTGCCAAAAATGCCGAATGCTAGTGTTCCGCTATTTGTTTCTATCTCATAAGCAACAAAAGCTAAATTTTTGGGTTCACCGCGCATTCTTAATAGATTATAAACAGCAATTACTCCACAACCATTTTTATCCATTGTACTTAAACCAAATTTCCAATTCTGAAAACCACCATTGTTTTGATTGTTTATATATTTGCCAGGATCATTGTTTTTCATATTATAGTCAAAGTTTGCTTCTGCAATATTGACTTCTTTACTGTGATCACCGCAAGTACAACAACAGACGCAATAATAGGGCAAACGTTAACAACAACAGCTGCAACTGCTACTTTAATCAGTTTTGATAACCAGCCACAATTTTCAATCAAAACTTGTTGCTTCATTTCACTAAGTAATATGCTTTCACCATCAACATTCATAACAGCGTCAATTTCGCCGTTTTTATCGATGAATGCTAGCCCATAGATCTCATCTAACTCTTCTATCGCATCAGACATAATGATTTTTGCTGATAAGGTAACTACATTTGACTCTGAATCATATGTAGCAAAATATTGAATTAGAGTTTCAAATTCAGGCTCATCATAATTGAGACCTTCTACATCTGAAAGATAGTCAAGTAAGTTGCTATCTATTTTTTGTGATCCTGTGAAACTTGTTATCGTACATTCTGTTGTAAGATGCGCATCATCAAAGCTTTCTAAATAGCTTTGTGCGTCAAACGCTTCTTTTTTTAGTTCTATAGTTCTAACAGTGCTCTGCACTGCAAGTTTTTTATTACCTACATTAGCTAATATTAAATAAAGTAACAACTAACACCAAACAACAAGTAATCAGCCAGATTATAAGGTTTTTTTGAGTAATCATTATTATGACTTCCTAAAATATTAAAACTCCTATATATTATAACATAAATTGAATTTCATATCAATAGTGTTATCAAAATTGATAATTGTCTGTGAATATAGTTAATTCTGTATTATACAAAAAGTAGAAATTAAAACCAAAATCTAACAGTAAAAGAGCGTTAGTAAATGGATTAAAAATAATAGTAAAGGGATATGCTTTGTTGTTCGAGAGGTTGGAAGATTAAAACAGTTAAATAAATTTCGCTAATAATGAAGCTTAAAACAGGTCTATTTTGTGTGTTTGAACTATATGGATTTTGTTAGTTACACTTTCTTTTTTTTAACATTCTAAACAGAGCGGTAATGTAAAATTTCAGTTGTAATTAGCATGGTGTCAAAATACATTTGACTTCATTCATTAAATACGCAATCATACCATTCCATATCTTTATCTGGGACAAACGTAATCGTTTGATACATGCCATTAAACAATTCATCTTTTGTCAGAAAAATTTCAAAAGATACTGCACTGCCACTATAGTTGCCTTCCATTACTGATTGAGATTGTTTGAATCCAGATGCGTCCAGCAGATAAACTGAGAATTTTTGGCCCTCATTCCATTCAAAAAAAATCTTTCCAGTTGTGTTTTCAATTTGCACAATGCCTCTCCCGCCTTCATTTTCACACCTTTTTATAGCAAAACGAATATCAGGTTCCTTTGAAATCCAACTAACATCATATCTCTCTTTTGGCTCGATTTTGAGTGGATCAATTTCTGCCAGTGTCAACGAAATCGTCGAAAAAACATCGCCAAATACATCGCTGCTATTAAAGCGAAGAACGAGTCTTTTTTCGTTTTTGTAGTATTTATATCCTCCGGAGACATCAACTAAAACCACATCAGGCCTACCCACTATAGGAGAATATTTATCGGGTTTTATCTCAATAACAAATCCCCCATAACGGGTAAACGAAATATAAAACCCAATCTTCCGCCCTTTAAAAACGATATTTCCAAAGGTTTCACCACCTACATCTAAAACTATGAATTCCATTTCTGGATCAACAGAAGTCCACTTTACGTTTGTTAAATCGTAGATTGACTCTTCATTACATGAAGAAAAAGTCAAACCGCTAATTAAAAGAAAAAAAACCATAGCAATAAAAACAAAAATTTTATTCTTCATTTTAACCTATCAAGTATCCTACAATCAACGAGCCACCATCATCTTCTATGTGTTCTTTTAAAGTGTCAAAATAATATGGGCGATCTTCTTTTCCTCCCAAATTGTAAACAAAATATTTATTGCTGCTTTTTTCAACTGCTACAGTGTGTGCGCCCTTAAGAATAGACGGTTCATTCCAAATCTCAAGAACAATTTTTTGTGATGTAGACATTTTTTCTGCGGCCTTTTCGAGTTTTGTCAGGTTAGTATAAGCAGTTGCTTTTATGTTTTTGCTTTTAAAATACTCTCCAAAGTGCATCGGATCTGTACCAAAAATGCCGAATGCTAGTGTTCCGTTATTTGTTTCTATCTCATGAGCAACAAAAGCTAAATTTTTGGGTTCACCGCGCATTCTTAATAGATAATAAACAGCTATTACACCACAACCATTTTTATCCATTGTGCTTACGCCAAATTTCCAATTATGAAAATCACCGTCATTTTGATTGTTTATGTATTCGCCAGGATCTTTATTTTTCTTAT
>JAIRKT010000043.1 GCA_031259965.1 Christensenellaceae bacterium
ACGATAATGCAACACCTAAAATGCAAAGTTTATGATGATGGTATAGTAGTTCAAGAGTTAACAGCAAAACAAAAGGAATATTTAAAACTCATAGTGCCTAAATAAGCGGAGATTAGGATGTTATGGAGGTGACAAGCTTTTTTGTGTAAACAAATTGGTAGCTAATAAACTTTCAAAATATTATGTTTACAATTTTTATATACTGTTATATTTGCAAACATGTCAAATAAATGATATAATAACAAAGTGCTGATGAGGCAAAAATTATGTCGTTTTATATGTAGCAAATGTGAATATAACAACAATTACGTTTGCTATAAAAGGAGGTCTAATGATAATTGACCATTTGTTAGAATATCAGAAAATTGAGAATAATTTACACCAGGCGAGAAACGTAGTTCTCGGCAGTGACAAAGAGCGACTTCTCAATAATCTTAAACTCAAAGAAATTGAACTTAAAAAAAATATTGATTCCGAAGAAGCAACAGCAACAGATTGCTTCGACAGAATTATAGCTATAACAAAATATATTGGCATGTCTCCAAAACATGCTGCGTTAAATGTAGAAAATTTAACATATGAGAATTTAACAAAATTAGAAAGCGACATCAGCGCACACAAAACCCATTTAGAAAGGTTGAAAAAAGATTTTGAAAATACAACTTCTAAACTTTCTCAGCTTACAGAAAATCACACCCATGAATGTCAAGAATTAATTAAGACTAGAAATTTGCGAACTTCTAAAATGGAGGATTATAAAAAAATTGCAAAGGAATTTAATGACGATAATGCTTCAGAATTGCAAAAAATGAATTCAATAGGGTCAAAACTTCCACGTGAGTTGTTAGTTTTATATATCGAAAAAAGCAAAAGCAAAGTAAAAAGACCTTTTGTTGTTAAGTATATAAATGGCTCCTGCGGAGGATGTGGACATGATATAAAAGCTGAAGTTGATGATAAACTAAAAAAACCAGATGATTATGCAGAATGTCCAAATTGCATGCGAATCGTATATAATAAATGAGTTAATATGTAACAACCATCGATCTGTATAATAAATTCTCATTCTCATGAATAACATATTGTTTATGAAACAAAAATTTAAGTTCTATAAAATGAACGGATTGGGCAATGATTTTATATTAATAGATCAAACTGAATCACCATTCCCCCATAATCTAATTGAATCTGCTAAACTACTTTGTAATCGCAATTATTCAATAGGTGCTGATGGGTTGGTAATCATTGATTATTCTGAATGTGCTGATTACAAAATGCAAATTTTTAACTCGGATGGCAGTGAAGCCGCGATGTGTGGTAATGCGATCAGATGCGTTGGGCTCTACTTATACGAGGAAAAAAATTTTAAAAAAGAATTTGCTTGTTTACAAACACTCGCTGGGATAAAACAAATTAAACCTGTCTTTGAAAATGGGACAATTAAAAGTTTTGTAGTAAATATGGGTGTTCCAAAACTCGCTACTATGAATTCATTAATTACTTCTTTGAAATTACCTGGGGATATAGATGTCAATTTGATTAAACTTGTAGATGTAGGCAATTTACATGCCGTAGTCTTTGCAAATTTTAACGGGCGTAGTTGCTTTAAACAATTAGCTCAAGACTTATCAAATATTCCTTTTTTCAAAGGGACATTTAATATTGAAATAGTTAGAGTTCTTGATTCGAATAAAATTGAGGCTCTAGTTTATGAACGAGGCGTTGGATTTACCCTCGCGTGTGGGACTGGTGCCATTGCAATTGCGTTTGCAGCAGTACTTAACAAATTAGTCAACTATCCTCTAATTGTATCTATGGATGGAGGTGAATTCGTTGTTTTTAACGATGGTTTCAATTCCTTTATAGAAGCTAGTTGTGCATTTAATTATTATGGCTTTGTAACTATATAATTCATATTAATTGTGATTGAAAATTGCTTTATATGAAAATTTTAGTTGCATTTGATATAATTTAATGAATTAAAAATATGTTTCGCTACCTATTTAGAATTACGATCTAAGGAGAAACTGCATGGTAAGAGTTAATACCAATTATAAAAATCTCAAACAAAATTACTTGTTTGCGAACATAGCAAAAAAGCTGTCTGATTATACAGCAGCCCATCCAACCGCAAAAATAATCAAAATGGGAATAGGCGATGTCACTCAGCCCCTGTCTATTCCAGTAGTTGAGGCACTTGTAAAAGCTTCATTTGAAATGGGTGTAAAAGAAACTTTTAGAGGTTATGCCCCAGACGAACAGGGATACAGCTTTTTAAAACTCAGCATAGCAGATTATTATAAAAACAATTCTAATGTTGATCTCGATGAACGTGAAATTTTTGTTTCAGATGGAGCTAAAAGCGATGTTGCAAATTTCACTGATCTCTTTTCAAACGATAATACCATCATTATACCTGATCCTGTTTACCCAGTTTATCTAGACAGCAACATTATGCTGGGCAGAAAAATAATTTTGATCAATGGTAACGACGCCAATGGCTTTTTACCACTGCCAACTGAGGGTTTGCAAGGTGATATTATTTATTTATGTTCTCCTAACAATCCAACAGGCGCCGTATATACAAAAGATCAATTGAAACAATGGGTCGATTTTGCTATAGATCGAAATGCAGTTATTTTGTTTGATGCGGCATATGAAGCTTTTATATCTGATTCCGATTTGCCACGTTCAATTTACGAAATTCCAGATGCAAAAAGATGTGCAGTTGAATTTTGTTCCCTTTCTAAGACAGCAGGTTTTACTGGAACACGTTGCGGATATACAATAGTTCCAGAGGAATTAATTGTCGATGGTGAATCACTAAATAACATGTGGATGCGTAGACAAACTACCAAATTTAATGGTACAGCATATATAATACAACGTGCTGCTGAAGCGGTTTTTTCTAAGGAAGGTTTGGAGTCTTGCAAAACAATAATTGATTATTATCGCGGTAATGCTAAAATTATGACAGACACTATGTCAAAGCTTAGCATATGGCATACAGGTGGATTAAACTCGCCATATGTTTGGATGAAATGTGGCATGGATTCTTGGGAGTATTTTGATACTTTACTTAATGATATAAACATAGTAGGAACACCTGGTAGTGGTTTTGGGCGCTGTGGCGCTGGTTATTTTAGATTAACAGCGTTCAACACAAGAGAAAACACTATCGAAGCGATGGAAAGATTTTCAAAACTCTTTAAATAATTATAATTACAGCCGGAGGAACATAATGTCTGTAACGATTTTGGTCGGAGCACAATTTGGTGATGAGGGAAAGGGGAAAATTGTTGATTATATATCATCGAATGCTGATATGGTCATTCGCTTTCAGGGCGGAGATAATGCAGGACACACAGTAGTCAATGAGCGTGGAGCCTTTAAATTACACTTAATACCTTGTGGTGTTTTTAAAAAAGGTTGCAAAACTTTAGCAGGCACTGGTATGGTAATAAATCCAGATGAACTGCTTAAAGAAATCGATGATTTAACAAGCAACGGGATTGACGTTAGTAATTTATACATCTCTTCTCGTGCTATAATTCTAATGCCATATCATATCGAGCTTGATTGTTTGAGCGAAAGCAGTGGAAGAACTGGTATAGGCACAACAAAACGCGGCATAGGATATGCCTATGCTGATAGAGCAAGACGAGATGCATTGCGATTTGAAAATTTATTAGATGATGAATATAGAGAAATTAGACTTAACAGAATTTTACCAACCATAAATGCAGAACTAGTTGCAAAAGGTGGCACTGCTATCTCAATCGATTTTTTAAGAGAAAAACTTAATTATTGGGCCGCGCGCTTATCCAGCCGCATAGTAGATGCGGTATCTTTTGTAAACGATGCTATTAATGCTGGTGAAAAATTGTTATTTGAAGGTCAGTTGGGTGCGATGAAAGATATTGATCTTGGCATTTATCCCTACGTTACTAGTTCCAATCCCACAGCAGCGTATGCGGCTGTTTCATCAGGATTTCCCATCAGCAAAATAACCGAAATTATAGGTGTTTTAAAAGCTTTTTCATCTGCCGTTGGCACTGGACCTTTCCCAACTGAAATTAAAGGCTCTGAATCATACATATTTAGAGGGTCTGGCGAAAACATAGATGATGAATTTGGCGCGAGAACAGGAAGAGCACGACAAGTAGGTTGGCTTGATTTGCCTGTTATAAAATATGCCTCTGTCATTAACGGATTCACTAGTTTAGCGGTTTGCAAAATTGATAAATTAGATGAATTTGATGAGATTAAAGTTTGTGTTAAATACAAACTTGATGGCAAGGAAATTCACCATATGCCATCTGCTAGAGAACTCGAAAGAGTCGAGCCCATATATGTTTCTATGCCTGGTTGGAAAACACAAACAAGAGGAATTAGAAAATATGATGATCTCCCTCCTAACGCCAAAAAATATTTAGAAGTTATAGAAAATGCGACTGGTGTCCCTGTCAAGTATATCGGCGTCGGACCTGCTCGTGATGAAATTATAACTAGATAAAGTTTAGTGCCAACCCATTAAATTTTCTCTACTTTAGTTTAATTAGCTAATTCTCTAATATAATTTCTGAATTATTTCAAACAATAAACTAAAAGCCGCGAAGCCCATTTAACAATAATCAGAGAGGTTGTTAAATGGCGTGGATAGATTATCTGAATTCTAATTTTGCCCAGCATTTTATAATGCAAAATCTATAAAGGAGAATTCAATTTTTTAACTGCATTGTGGTTTTTACAAAAATTAACAATCTTTTATCTCTCGGTTATAACATAATCACGCGGCGCAATAATCTGCTTCGCATGTTGTTTTACAAACAGAATTTTGTAGAGTAACAAAATTATTAATTATACATAATTAAAACTACGCAATGCTAGGCGAAAGTAACGCCACTGGACACAAAATCCAACACATGATGATCGGAAGTTATCAAGCGAGGTTTATGGAGGATAGTGGAAATGAGCAGCAAAACTATTAATATAGATTTGCTTAACAATTTGGAATAAAGCAGATGATGAATTATTGGTGCGAGAATAATACTTTTAGTATTAATACAATAGAACGTTATGCTTCAGGATTTCCCATCGGACTAGATGGGCGAACTACTACGCTATCGCTAAATGGCGAATGGCTTTTCAAATTCGTTGATAAAGTTAAAAATATACCAACAGAATTTTTCGCTATCAATAATAGTAATGAGGATTTTGACAAAATTCCTGTCCCTAGTAATTGGCAACTATTAGGTTATGATAAACCGATTTATTCAAATATTGCTTATCCATACGCAATAGAATCTAAGCTTCTCTTTAAAATTCCTCATATCAAGGCTGAAAAAAATCCAGCTGGCTGTTATGTTAAGCATTTTACTCTAAACCAGGTTGATTGTAATGTTTTTTTAAACTTCGCTGGTGTAAATAGTTGTGCTGAAGTATATGTTAATGGTGCTTTTGTTGGGTATAGTGAATCTTCTTTCGATGAGCAAGAGTATGATATCACCAACTTTGTTACAATAGGTGACAACAAAATTGCTGTTGTCGTATACCGATATTGTACAGGAAGTTACTTAGAAGATCAGGATATGTGGCGTATTTCTGGTATTTTTAGAGATGTGACTATTATATTCAAACCCAAAATAGAAATTTCGGATATTTACTTCTATCCACAATTCCAGGATGATTACAAGAAGGCCAAAATTGTAGGATCTGTAGAAGTCTCCTCTACTTCGAGTGAATGCGTAAGTCATCCATCCGTAGTTTGTGAATTAATAGATGGAAATGGTACTACTCAAATTCTAAACACAAGTGTAATAGAAGATACAATAAAAAAAGGCGAAAAAGTTTTTGTTAAGTTTTGTGAACCTATAAACGACTTTAAGCTTTGGTCACATGAATATCCAAACCTTTACACCATTCGCATCTCTTTGATTATAGATGGAGCGTTAGCAGATCGCAGGGAATGCAATTTTGGATTTAGAGAAATACTAATAACACCTATGAAAGATGGCCATGGTCCTTTTATATTGCTCAACGGAAAACCTTTGAAATTTTGTGGGGTTAACAGACATGATTTTCATCCAGAATACGGACATGCTGTGCCTGTTTCATTAATAGAAGCAGATATTAAATTGTGTAAGGCCCATAATATTACAGCTATACGCACATCACATTATCCAGGATGCAGAGAATTTTACAATCTTTGTGATAAGTATGGCATATTGGTAATGAGCGAAAACAACCTAGAGACACATGGCCTTGCTTTTATGATACCTAAAAATAGTAAACTTTGGACTAAACATTGTTTATACAGAATTAAAAACATGGTTAAAACTTTTAAAAACCACCCTTGCATTGTCTCATGGTCCTTAGGTAACGAAGCAGGTTTTGGATCTTCTTTTATTGAAATGCGCAAGGCTATACTTGAGCTTGACAAAACTAGGTTTATACACTATGAACCAGATACAACTGCAGGAAAAGTTAGTGATGTTTTGTCTGAAATGTATTCAACTGTCGAAAAAATGCCTCTGATCGGTGAAAACAAACCAATAGTTCATTGTAGAGCCTTGTGGAATCCATTTGGTAAACGCTACGCTCCAGAAGATTATAAGGATCTACCATTTATATTATGTGAATATTCACACGCAATGGGAAATAGCCTAGGTAATTTTTCTGATTATTGGGATTTGTTTAAAAAATACGACCGCCTAGCAGGTGGGTTTATTTGGGATTTTGCTGACCAGTCTTTGAAGTATGAGGAAAATGGAATAGTTCAATGGCGTTATGGCGGAGATTATGGAGATGCCCCTAATGCAGGTGTGTTTGCTTTTAATGGGATTGTCAGAGCGGATCGCTCACCAAATCCTGCTTTATACGAAGTAAAAAAACAATATGCGCAATTTGATATAACTTGTGATGGTGAAAAAATTAAAATACTTAATCGATATCTTTTTACCAACTTAAATGAGTTTGATGCTCGACTTGAATTGACATCTGATGGTAAAAGCATCTCAATTCATCAAACAACCATGCCTTCTATAGAACCAGGCGAAATTGGATATTTAGATATTCCATCTTATGAAAACCTTGTAGGCGAGATTAGTTTGATTGTCTATATAGTAAATAAAACTAATACTTTGTATTCTGAAAAGGCTTCTGTTATAGGCTATGACCAATTTATTTTAGCTCCTTTTATCTATCCTGAAAAACCCTTTATAGAAATAATCGATGGAGTATCTTATGTAGAAAGCAATTTGGAAATAAGCGTGCTTGCTGGCGATTGTAGAGCAACAATAGACAAAACTACAGGGGCTATCATCAGCATGGATAAAGCGGGCGTAGAGCGCCTAAAAAGCCCTATTATCCCCTCCTTCAACAGAGCTACAATAAACAACGATACAATGGCGCAAGTTAATATCAAAATAGTACAATTTTTCATGGGTGCTGGCCGCTTTAAACGAGCAATGAAAAAATTAGTTCCTAAAAAGTTTATTGTTACTCAAAGTAATAATAGTGTGTTTGTTGTAATAAAATGGCAAATGCCTCATTTAAAGGAATTAATGACTATTTATGAATTCCTGCCATCTGGGTGTGTTGATATTGAAATGTCAGTAATTGCAAAGAAAGAATTGATAAGATATGGCTTTACATTTGGATTGCGCGAAGGAATCGATGGGATAGTCTATTATGGAAAGGGACCATTTGAAAATTATTGTGACAGAGCAACTTCTGCTATACTTAAAGAGTATTCTGGAACTTCTGAAGACTTTGTTCACGATTATTTATATCCACAAGAAAATGGGGGACATACAGAAATAAGATATTTATCAATAGGTGGTGACAATGGTATTTTGATAGAAGCTTTAGATAAGCCATTCGAAATGAGTGTTCACCCATATACTTTGGAAATGTTAGATTCTGCTAAGCATTTACATGAGTTAGCAGGGCTTGATTATTTAACAGTTAATATCGATGGTAAACAGCGTGGTGTAGGCGGTGATATACCTGCCATAGCTGTTTTAAAACCACAATATAAAATACTGCCTAATATCAAGCATACCTTTAAATTCAGATTAACTTTAAAATAACTATGCTTGGACTTGTTTTAGAAGGTGGAGGCGCAAAAGGCGCATTCCATATCGGGGCTTTAAAAGCTCTGTTTGAAAATGATTTTAAATTTGACGCCATAATGGGCACCTCAATTGGTGCATTCAATGGTGCAGTTGTCGCACAAGGTGACTTTGAATTATGTTATGACCTTTGGAATAATATGACTCCATCCATGGTTATGGATGTTGATGATGAAAAAATGACTAATATCATTCACAAAAGATGGAGTAAAGACGCAGTTAAATATTTATTTGGTTTTGTCCGCAAAGCCATAGCAAACAGGGGACTGCCCACTGATAAAATTAAATCGTTTTTTTCTCAATATATAAACGAAGATAAACTAAGAGCATCACCTATTGATTTTGGGATCGTTACAGTTTCGATGACGGATGATTGGTTGCCTATTGAAATTTTTAAGGATCAAATGCCTCCAGGGACTGTTAATGATTACGTCTTTGCAAGCGCGAGTTTTCCTGCATTCAAAAAAGAAGAAATTGCAGGCAAACATTACATGGATGGAGGAATTTATGATAATCTTCCACTAAATCCATTAATACGTAAAGGTTATCAAAAAATAATAGCCATTCGTACTATGAGCAATATGCCAAGACAAAAAGTTGTCGATCGCTCCATAAAAATAGATTATATATGCCCCTCAGAACCTTTAGGAAAAACCCTATCTTTCACCCAAGAAAAAATTAGGTATAATCTTAAGATGGGATATTTTGACGCTATGCGCTATATTAAAGATTATGCAGGCACGATGTATTATCTAGAGAAGATGACGGACATAAAATTTGCTTCTTATGTTGAAAAAACTGGTCTTCTGCCATACAAGAAAATTTCTGATGATCTTGAATTAGTTGAAAAGGAAGATGCTCGCAGTACACTAAAATCTTTATCTAAAAAAATGAACGCACTTGGTATCACAGAGAGTAGTGATTTTAAAACATTCTTAGCCTTCTTAGAACCTTTTGCTCTTGCACTAGAAATAGATAGATTTGAAATATATAATATTGAAAGTTTTTTGAAAAAATTTCTAGAGAAGTATATTATAATAGGCCGAGAAGAACTTGATTCAAAAATAAAATTAAAAACTGAAATCAAAAATATTTTTCATATTATTATAAATTCTATTATAACTCATGGAGACCTCGTATGAATTGCGATGATAAAAACACAACCTCACCGCTTCCAGATGAATCTATACAGCAAAAATTGTCAGCGACAGATGAAACAAACATGTCAGCAGTAACAGCTGAATTTACTGCTACAGAAGACAATGTGACACATTCATCTTTTAAAAGCAAATTTGAAACTCTTGCATCAAATATTAAATGCAAATTAAAGGATAAAGTATATATAAAACAAACTGTTAAAAAACTATCAACTCGCTGGTTTATTGATGCCTTTTCTGGTATGGCGCTAGGCTTGTTTGCCACACTTATAGCGGGTACAATAATAGGCCAAATCGGGACGCTTGCAAAAAATAATTTCATATTAAGTATAGCAACTGTCGCTAAATTTTTAATGGGTGCTGGTATTGGCGCTGGTATCGCGCATGTGCTAAAAGCTAATAAATTAGTCTTGATCAGTTGTATGGTGGCAGGCATGATAGGAGCCAATGGAAATGGTTCGAATTTGATTACTGTTGGCGTTGGAAATCCAATAGGAGCCTATCTTGCAGCACTAATAACATGCGAAGTATGTAAATTGTATGCTGGCAAAACTAAACTCGATATTATATTAGTGCCACTTGGCGCAATCGCTGTGTCCGTCATAGTTGTTTTGCTTTTATCTGCTCCTGTTAATACACTAATTAACCTTATTGCAAAGGGTATTGCGATAGCTATGAAATGGAATCCAGTTATTATGGGAATAGTTGTTTCTGTTGTAATGGGACTTCTTCTAACTCTGCCTACATCTAGCGCTGCCATATGGGTAACTATCGCAACCACTTATCAATCTGAGTATCTCTTGTTAGCAGGTGGTGCCGCTGTTGTAGGATGTGCCTCGCACATGATTGGTTTTGCTGTTGCTAGCTTTAAGGAAAATGGGTGGAGTGGCCTTTTTGCACAAGGGTTAGGCACTAGTATGTTACAAATACCAAACCTTATGAAAAACCCGAAAATTCTACTACCAGCTATTGCTGCAAGCATTGTGACGGGACCACTGGCATCATCTGTATTTAAACTTAAATGTGACGCAAGTGGAGGTGGAATGGGCACAGCCGGTTTGGTTGGTGTTTTTGGGACTATAAATGCATCTAGTGACATAAGTATCCCTATGCTTGTCATCGGCATTATTCTCTTGTTTTTTGTTATACCAGCTGTAGTAGCATTCGCTACATCCCTTTTGCTGAGAAAAGTAGGATGGATCAAAGAAAACGATATGAAATTAAATTTATAATTATAATTAGGAGAGAGTTGTGTTAATTATACTTGATAGTAATAGTTTGCTTAACAGAGCATTTTATGGAATACGATTGTTAACAACTTCAGATGGATTGCCAACAAATGCTATAATTGGCTATTACGGAATGATAAACACCCTTATAAAAACATACAATCCAGAATATATGGTAGCAACGTTTGATTTAAGTGGGCCTACATTCCGAAATCAAATATATGCTGGTTATAAAGCCAATCGAAAAAAAATGCCTGAAGAACTCGCACTGCAACTTCCTATTATGAAAGAAGTTCTAACAAATATGGGAATTAAAATTATTGAAAAACAAGGGTTTGAGGCTGATGATATTATTGGCACACTAGCACAACGATTTTCTCATGACAAATTGATTGTATCTGGTGATAAGGATTCTCTTCAATTAATAAACGACAATACCTCTGTGCTTATGCCAAAAAAGGGCATTTCCATCACAACAACATATACACATCAAGTGCTCGCCGAAGAAGGATTAACCCCTGCTAAAATTATTGAATACAAAGCGCTTGCTGGTGATTCTGCAGATTGTATAGTAGGCGTCCCTGGTGTCGGAGATAAAACAGCAAGAGAGTTATTATTAAAGTATAACGACATCGATGAAATATACAACTCACTATCTTTTATTAAAGAGTCCACTCGTGCTAAACTAATTAATGGCAAGGAGTCTGCTTATCTATCTAAAAAATTAGCAACAATAGATACAAACGTTCCAATTGAATGTGAATTAAAGGACTTAAAATTTAACAAAAATTTCTTCAATGAAAAATTAGAAAAGCAATTACTGCGTTTGCAACTTTATTCCCTTGTCAAAACCACGCCACATAATGCAGAGGAATTAGTTGATTCAGAGGATGACGATGAAACAATTTTGTCACTTCTTGAGCCTGAGCCAGAACCAACTATAGAAGTTCCTGTAAAAACTGAGGCTTTTTATCCCTCAGCAGCTACTAAACCAAAATCCATAGTGCTAAACTCTTTAGACGAATTAAAAATGGTTTTGAAGTTGCCACATTCCCAATTAGCACTTCATATTTTTATACCCACTAATAACAAAAAGCAAAAAGGTTTAGTAGTTGGTTCTGGTGAAAATAAAATTTATTTTTCTATTGACGAAACTTCTGCCTACTCAATAAGTAATTGTTTCAGTAATTGTTTCAACATACTGTCTGAGGGCATAAATTTTAGTGAAGCCATAACTGAATTTAAGGCCGACTTAGAAAGTCCTAACGTTCACAAAATAGTTTTTGATTTAAAAACCTTAATGCACATTTGCAAAAATTATAACATTAAAATAAGCCCTCCCTACGACGATTTGCTGTTAGAATCCTATTTATTAAACTCTAATGAAACTCCAGATACTATAGAAACATTAGTTTCATCATTAAAAATAAATACTAAAAAATTTACACCCTACTATTTTAGTATGAACGAGTTTTTTAAAAATAAATTAAAAAACTTACAAATGGATTTTTTGTATAAATACACTGAACTTCCGTTAATTGATGTTTTATTTGAAATAGAAAATTATGGTTTTGTTGTAGACTTGCAAGTATTAGACTGTCTAAATCAAAAAATTGGTGAAGAACTCGATGAATTAGAAAAAGCAATCCACTCTTTAGCTGGTTATGTTTTCAATATTAACTCTCCAATCGAATTAGGTGATGCTCTCTTTAATAAATTAAAACTAGCACATGGCAAGAAAAACAAAAATAATAATTACTCTGTAGCTTATAATATTTTAGTCGATTTAGAAAACGATCATCCTATTATCTCTTTGCTTTTAAGATACAAAAAACTATTTAAACTAAAAAGCGCATATATTGTAGGGATAAAAGAATTAGTTGATCCTCTAACAAAAAGAGTTCATACTACATTCAAACAATGTCTTACTACTACAGGGCGTTTATCATCTGTTGACCCAAATTTACAAAACATCCCAGTTAAAAGTGACGATGGTAGAGAAATAAGAAAAATGTTTGTAGCCCCTCCTGGTTCAATGCTTTTATCTGCGGATTATTCACAAATTGAATTAAAACTCCTAGCTCACTTTTCTGGTGATCCAGTACTTAAGAAAGCATACGCTAATAATTTGGATATTCATGCTTTCGTTGCTTCTCAAATATTCAATGTGCCTAAACAAGAGGTATCTAACGCAATGCGCAAAGAAGCAAAAGCAGTTAATTTTGGAATTATATATGGCATAAGCGCTTTTGGACTTGCAAATAATATAGGTTGCTCAATTCATGAAGCAAAACGCTTTCAAACTAAGTATTTTGAAACCTATCCACTAGTTAAACAGTATATTGAATCTAATGTGGCAAAAGCGCGTGCTGATGGGTTTATGCGCACTCCTTGGGGTAGAATACGCTACTTTAAAAATATTAATGCTCAATTTGCTAAAATGAGGCAAGCCGAAGAAAGGGCAGCTATGAACATGCCTTTCCAGAGTGCCGCAGCGGATATAATTAAAATTGCAATGCTAAAAACCGCAGAGGCATTAAAAAAAGGAAATTTTAAGAGCCGCTTAATTCTTCAAGTCCATGACGAACTCATATTAGAAGTGCCAAATGATGAAATTGAGGATGTTGAAATTCTAGTAAAGAATTGTATGGAAACAGCAGTTAGTTTGGATGTGCCATTAACCGTAGATGTAAGCAAGGGAGGAGATTGGTTTTCCGCACTATGAGGTATGTATGCTAATTGCTATAGCAGGAGGGGCTGGTGTTGGAAAGAGCACAGTTTCTGAAATAATAAAAAAAAGAGGTTTTGAAGTTTTGGATGTTGACCAAATAAATCGAGAGCTGTTCAATGATTCATCCTATCAGGAAAAACTAATTAAAACCTTCCCTGACGCAGTTTGCAATGGGTTCATAAACAAAAACCTTCTAAGAAATATTATCTTTAATAGCGAAGATGATCGATACAAATTAAACGCAATCTCGCATCCAATTATTATCGATCATATTAAACAACTCAGAAAAAATGATGCGATAGTTTTTATACAAATTCCATTACTTATTCAAAGCAATACTGCATTTCTCTTTGATAGAATTATAGCCGTGGATGCACCAAAGGCCACTAGACTATCGAGACTCCTTAAAAGAGATAATATTTCGATGCAAGATGCACTGAATATAATCAAAGCACAAGAAGCGGAAGATGCTGTATGTAACATTGCAGATTATATATTATCCAATATTGAATTTGACAATTTAAATAAAGAAATCGACAAAATATTAAATGATCTATGTTGAAAATTATTTTACATTGTGATATTAATAATTTTTATGCTTCAGTTGCCATTGCATTGAATCCAGAGTTGAGAAACAAACCTGTAGCAGTTTGTGGAGATCCTGAAAAAAGACATGGAATTATCCTAGCCAAAAGCAATTTAGCAAAACAAGCTGGTGTTATAACAGGTGAAACTATATGGCAGGCTAAGAACAAATGTAAAAATTTGATTTTAGTATTGCCCACCTTTGATAAATATGAAGAATACTCAAATGTTATTAAAGAGATTTATTATTCTTACACACCAGATGTAGAAAGTTTTGGATTAGATGAATGCTGGTTAGATGTAACAGGATGTGAGGGATCCCTACCAGATGGTGGCAGGCTAGCAAGAAAAATTGCTGATCATGTGCGCGAAAAAACAGGTCTCACTATATCTGTAGGGGCTTCATTTACAAAGACATTTGCCAAATTAGGTAGTGACATGAAAAAACCTGATGCGGTTACTGTAATTACAAAAGAAAACTACAAAGATATAGTTTGGAATCAACCAGCTCAGGCCATGTTATATGTGGGTAATGCCACACAAACTGAATTAAACAAATATGGGATACGCACTATAGGAGATATCGCCAAAATAGGACTTGTTTTTTTAGAAGGCAAATTTGGCAAACGCGGCAGAGCCCTTTATTTAGCAGCAACAGGCGCTGACGATGCTACAGTATCCTCATTTGTATCAGTTAAAACACCCAAAAGTATTGGAAACGGAACCACGACACCTGCTGATATTACTAATATAAATGATGCAAAATCTGTCTTGTTTGCATTGTCAGACATGATAGCATTTAGATTAAGACAACATGGTTTGCTCGCTAATGGATTGAGTGTCCAAATAAAAGATTGCAATTTTCAAATTCACACAAAACAGGGAATGCTTGCTTCTTCATCGTCAAATTCAAGCGATATTGCAATGAAAGCCTTCGACATACTAAATTCTTTCTATGATCTTAAAACCCAACCTCCTCTACGTTCAATCACAATAACAACATTTAAATTAATAGACGAAAAAGATGGTAGTCAGATATCATTCTTTATGCCATCTCAGGAAAAAAATAAACGTCTCGATAAAACAATTGATTCATTAAGGGAAAAATATGGGTTTGACATAATAAAACATGGGTTTGCTATAGATAGGATCTATAATGCAGATACATAGTAGAGATGTCAATGTTTTGTTACAAATCTATTAAACCTCATCACAAATATACCAAAAATTATATAATTTTTGCAACTATAAATTCCAGCCAATTTTAAACCAACGTACAAATTCTGCTTACAAAGTATTATATCAAATTTATATACTCTATATCAATACTGAATTCTTTAATTCATAAATTTTGTGTCGGATATGCAATTTAAATTAAATCAACCACTTCTCAGTTTTTTGTAGTTTTGTGTGTCAATCTTTTTAAGGTCCTTTTTGGGATATAGTGTCTAATATTTATTTGCATTATTTCACTCTTTAAGGTATTATATTGTTATACATAATCGCTTATAAAAATGCGATAACAGGGAGATTACTCTATGGACAGAAGCATACAATTATATGAAGGGAAAGCTAAAAAAGTTTTTTTAACAAGCGATCCCGATGCCGTGATTGTCGAATATAAAGATGATGCAACTGCATTTAATGGTTTAAAAAAGGGAACTATCCAAGGTAAGGGGATTGTAAATAATAAATGCTCAAACCATATGTTTCAAATGTTAGAAAAAAAAGGTATCGAAACTCATTTCATTAAAGAATTATCCGATACTGAAACGCTTGTCAAAAAAGTTCAGATTGTCCCAATTGAGGTTATCGTTAGAAACATAGCAGCTGGCAGCCTTTCTAAAAGATTAGGTCTTCCTGAGGGTGAAGTGCTTAAGAAAACAGTTTTAGAGTTTTGTTACAAAAACGATGAATTGGGTGACCCAATAATAAATGATTATCATATTGCTACTATGGAACTCGCCACTTCAGACGAGGTAGAGATTATAAAAAATCTTAGTTTTAAAATAAACGTCATTTTAAGAGATTTCTTTAAAGAAATTAATATAGATTTAATAGATTTTAAACTCGAATTCGGACGATATAAAGAACGCATTATTTTAGCAGACGAAATATCTCCAGACACTTGCAGATTCTGGGATTTTAAGACTCGCGAGAAGCTAGACAAAGATCGTTTTAGACGTGATATGGGTGATGTTGAAAATGCCTACCAGGAAATACTAAAACGTTTAACTGGGGTTAAATAACATGCCGTCTGATTATATTGTTATACCCAACAAAGAATTAGGCCCTAACGAAGAATGTGGAATTATAGGTGCTATATCTAATACCGAAAAAGAATTAGCAAGAGACATTTATTATGGGTTGTTTGCATTGCAACACAGAGGCCAAGAAAGTGCTGGCATTGCAGTACAATACAATGAATCTTCTATAGCTTATTACAAAAACATGGGATTGGTTAGTGAAGTTTTTAGTGGCGAAGAATTAAGTTTGCTACCGAAAACATTTGCTGGAATTGGACATGTTAGATATAGCACAACTGGTTCTAGCAATGTTATAAATGCCCAACCTGTTGTCTTTTATGGCAGGCATGGGAGGGTGGCAGTCGCCCACAATGGAAATATTGCTAATGCAGGTGTTATAAAAGAAAAAATGCTAAAAGCTGGGCATATATTTCAAAGTTCAGTAGACAGCGAAGTGATCGCAGCACTAATTAATTATTATAGTTCAGATAATATTGTCTCAGGCATACGTCAGGCATGTGAAGAATTAGTTGGAGCATATGCTTTAGTATTAATCTCTGAAAACACATTATACGCAGCTCGCGATCCCCAAGGACTTAAGCCCCTAGTAATAGGAAAACGAGACAACGAATATTTCTTTGCGAGCGAATCTTGTGGATTAGATGCTATGGATGCGACAATGATTAGAGATGTATCCCCTGGTGAAATTATTATGATTGACACAGCTGGGAAAATCTCTTCATCGTACATGCCTAAAATAAAAAGAAGATCCTGTATTTTTGAATATGTATACTTGGCACGGAGTGACTCAATAATTGACGGAATCGGAGTATATGAATCGCGTTATGAATGTGGAAAACAATTAGCTCAACTTTACAAAATTGATGCGGACATTGTAGCAGGAGTACCTGATTCTGCTTTAGTCTCTGCTAGAGGTTATAGTGATGTCAGTGGAATTCCATATGTAGATGCTTTGGGTAAAAACAGATACGTAGGCCGCACCTTTATTCAACCTACACAAACCATGCGCGAATCGGCTGTAAAAATTAAATTATCAGCTTTCAGAAATAATATTGTTAATAAACGATTAATTCTGATAGAAGACTCTATCGTTCGTGGTACAACGTGCAAAAAAATTATTCGTCTTCTCCGCCAAAGTGGTGCTAAAGAAATCCATATGCTAGTAGCGTCACCAATAGTCAAATATCCTTGCTATTTCGGTGTTGACATGGATACACGTGAACAACTAATAGGCGCATTTAAATCTGAGGAAGAAATATGTAAAGAGATAGGCGCAGATAGTTTGCATTATATTCCTTTATCTAATTTAACTGCTGCTTGCAAAGGAACTGGCGAGACCTATTGTAAGGGTTGCTTTGATGGGAAATACCCACTAGATGTTGAACAATACTATTGTAGAAAGGAGAGTCTAGAGTGAAGGGTTTTTAATCCTTAAATCATTGATAAGAATTTTCTTACTTTAAATGATTTTTATGTTCTTGCATAACGGTTATGTCTATAAAAATAAACGGAAAATATCTGTCGCAAATACTTTTTTCTAGAAGAAAAACATCTCCTCGTGAAATTGGTTATAATAAATTCCACAATAGCAAAATGATTGGGATTAGAAATATTTGCTTTGACAAAACACTCCCATCTTATAATACTCTAGACATATACATGTCAAAAGATAATGGACAAAAATCCACACTTGTTTTTATAAATATTGACGAAACTTCTAATTCTAAAAATAAAAGACGTGGATTAGCTCGATATATCGCTAGTTTGCAATATAATGTGATTTCTATTACCTGTGGTCAGGTTTTTCCAGAAAATGTAACAAGCTGCATATCAGCCCTCCAATGGGCCTACAAACACAAAGAGCGTTATTCTTTCAACCTCGACAAGATTGTTATAGCGGGCGATTCAATTGGTGCATTTGCTGCTTTTTGTGTTGCTACCGCAATTACCGATTCATCTTATGCATTAAAACTTAATGTTAAAATCCCAGATGTTAAAGTGATAGCAGAAGCATATTTTTGTGGGTTATATGATATACCCACACTTATGTCAACAAATAATTCTAAATCTGACGCAAATACAATTGTTAAAAAACTGCTTGGTAAAAAAATCAAGCATATCAGCGATTTCCAAAAATCTAATCATTTGGATACATTATCGCCGATTAAGTTTTTTGCCGAATCGCGTGGGCCGATCTTCGTCACACACACAGATTTTGATAATTTGTTTTCACAACATGGCACAAAATTAATACACATGCTAGTTAAATTAGGATCCCCTTATCTTGAAATAAGGGCAATAAAAGCCAAACTGAATCACAATTGGCAATTGGATATCAACAATAAATTTGGAATGCTTGTAATAGATATTTTTTCTGAATTTTTAATTAGCATGCATAATAATAGAGATAGTTTTGTCTCGAGATATATAGATATTTAAATAAAAAGGAGAACTTTAAATGAGTTTGGATTTAAAGGAAATTATAGAAAACACCGAGTTGTATTTTTCTAAAAAAGTTAAAATTCAAGGTTGGATTCGATCCCATCGAAAGCAAAAAACCTTTGGGTTTATTAACTTCTATGATGGAACAACTCTTTCAGAAATTCAAATTGTGTATACAGATAAACTAGTTAATTTTACTAACATACAAGAATTGCATGTAGGGAGCGCAATTTCTGTAGAAGGTGTACTTGCAAAATCACAAGGTGGTAATCAATCGTTTGAGATTTTAGCTAACAGCATAATTTGCGAGTGCGAAAGTAATGAAAACTATCCAATTCAACCAAAAAGGCATACTCTAGAATTTTTAAGAGAAGTAGGACATTTAAGGCCTCGTACAAAATTGTTTCAAGCAATATTCAGAGTCAGATCCGTAGCGGCTTACGCTATTCACAAATATTTTAAAGATAAAGGTTATGTATATGTTCATACCCCAATAATAACAGCAAACGACGGAGAAGGCGCTGGTGAGACATTTTCAGTTAGCACTATTAATTTTGATTTAGCAAAAACTCCTGTTGACTATACTAACGACTTTTTTGGTAAAAAAACCTGTTTAGCTGTAACTGGCCAATTAGAGGGTGAGTGCTATGCACTAGCCTACAAAAAAATATATACATTCGGTCCTACATTCCGAGCCGAAAATTCCAATACTAAAACACACGCAGCAGAATTCTGGATGATAGAACCAGAAATTGCATTTTGTGATCTTAATGCTTTAATGGCAATAGAAGAAGATTTTTTAAAACATATTGTTAAATACATTCTAGTACATGCTAGAGTTGAAATGGAGCATTTAGATAAGGTTGCACCGAATATAGGGCTTTTAAAGCGGCTAGAAACTTTGGTTGATTCAACTGCCGTTAAAATTACTCATGAGGAAGCTATCAATATATTATTAAATGCAAACCGAAAATGGGAAATTTTACCTAAGCAGGGCAAGGACCTAGCACGCGAACATGAAAAATATTTAACCGATGAATATTACAAGGCCCCCGTATTTGTATATAATTGGCCCAAAGGAATAAAAGCTTTTTACATGCGTATGAATGACGATGAAAAAACCGTAGCTGGTGTTGATTTACTTGTTCCTGGTGCTGGCGAGCTGATGGGAGGAAGTCAAAGAGAGGAGCGGTTAAACCGACTTGTCAAACGAATGGATGAAATGCATATTCCTAAAGATGACTTGTCTTGGTATATTGACCTTCGCAAATATGGTGGTTGCAAACATGCTGGATTTGGTATGGGTTTTGAGCGTTTATTAATATATATAACAGGTGTTGAAAATATTCGTGATGTAATACCATTCCCGAGGACACCAGGCAACTGTGAATTTTAAGACTTGATTTAATAATTTTGTCTTTTAACTATTGAAAGATATTTGTTTTTATGTTAATATTATATGTGTTTAATTAATTAGCTCTAATACATCGATAAATAGTCTTTAAAGTGCTTTTGCGTTTAACTATAATGTATTTGTTCTTATTATTTAAATTTTTAGTTGTTTTTAATTTAAAAACCAACTATTTCTCATATTATAATAGTATAATATCTATCATGCGGATTTTTGTAATGACAATCGGTTCTAGCATAACTAATTAATGCATATCTGTAACCCAATATGCAATTTGTTTTGAGTTTACTAAAGGTGTTACCTTGTAAATTTAAATCTTAGTTATGCGACGCCTATGATTTGAATATTATTTTTATCATATATGTTTTATATTGAACAACCACTCTGCAAAAACTAAGCAGAGCTACACCCTCAAATATAAAATTAAAATTTGTTATAATATTTCTCAAGTTTAATTTTATAATAGAGTGTAGACGAAATTAAAATCTATAAAAAGGCAGGATTTAATATGGCTTACGAAATAATGGAAGTTGAATTAATTTTCGACGAGTTTAAAGCAAAATCTGAAAAAAGCATAAAGGCTTTTAAAGCTGAACTTCTTATTATGAAAGCTGGTCGAGCTAACGCACATATACTAGATAAGGTGCAAGCAAATTATTATGGTACTCCTACTCCAATTAATCAAATGGCAAATATCTCTGTACCGGAAGCTCGTATCTTACAAATATCCGTATGGGATGTTTCTGCAATGAAGGTAGTAGAAAAAGCTTTAATTGATGCAAATCTTGGAATTACTCCTACTAATGACGGCAAAGTAATTCGCATGATTTTCCCAGAATTGACTGAGGAACGCCGAAAATCTTTAGTAAAGGAAGTTAAAACCTTAGCGGAAAACACAAAGGTGGCTATTCGCAACGAACGTAGGGATGCGATAGAACAGTTAAGAGCCCTCAAAAAAGAGAGCTCAATTACCGAAGACGAATTGCATAACTATGAAAAAGATGCGGACAAGTTCTCTAGCGAACATATAACAGAGATTGATAAAATTGCACAAGATAAAGAAAAGGAGATTATGAGCGTTTGATCGAACATCTTGCTATAGTAATGGATGGCAATGGGCGTTGGGCTGAGTCGCGCAATTTAAACAGACGTGAGGGTCATATTAGAGGTGCTGAAGCTGTGCTTAAAACAATTATAGCATCTAACATGCGTGGCATTAAATACCTCACATTATATGCATTCAGTACAGAAAACTTTAAACGCTCCTCTTCAGAAGTTTCCTCAATATTGGAAATTATAAGTTCATATCTTTTGCTAAGAATCTTGCCTTTGGCTACTGAGAATCACTACAAGATTGTTTTTTTAGGTGACCTTAGTTTGTTGCCACAAGATGTGGCCCAAGTATGCACCCATATACAAAATGAAACAGCACAAAACACAAGCATGCATGTTTGTATAGCAATCGGCTATGGCGGACGCTCTGAAGTGGTATGTGCAATTAATAGTTATATAGCAACTTTAGAAGAAGAAAATAAGTTCGAACCCATATCATATGAGAAGCTTGCATCTCTCTTATACACTTCTAATTTGCCCGATCCAGATTTGGTAATAAGATATGGAGGGCACAAACGCCTTTCTAACTTTATGCCACTGCAAACTGTTTACTCTGATTTCATTTTCACCGATAAACTATGGCCAGATTTTGTTGAGAGCGATCTAGATGAGTTTTTGTCTGAATTTGCAGAAATCCAAAAAAATTATGGGGGCGCAATCAAAAACTAACAATTATACATTATTGTTTATAAGCTTTGAATATCTCCTAACTGTTCAACTTTTATCTCTTTTGCATAACAAATATTATTGCACTACGATTTGCTGTTCGAAAGTTATGCCACAGGACATTAACCCTCCACTTGATAAACTGAGAAATCTACAAGCGCGGAAAATGAAAGAATGTGGAATATGCAACAAATTTATATCTACTTGACTACGGGGTAGCTTTTCTATGAAACGAACTTTAACAGGACTACTATTATTTGCATTCTTTTTGGGGATTGTCTTTTTAACGAAGATTCATCATATCTTTTTTGATATATTAATACTCGCGGTATTAGGATTTGCCCTTTTTGAAATGATAAAATGCGGCAGAGAATCTGGTTTTAATCCTATAATAATTCCCTTAATAATAACTTCCATAGGTATGTTGCCTGCTGTATATTTTCTTGGTATATATGGCTTCATAATAGTAATAATTGTTGGTCTTTTATTAGTATTTGGATTCTTTGTATTTGATCAAAAATTTAATTTTAAGGACTTTCTGTATTCCGTTTTTATTCTATTTTATCCACTAGTGATGTTGTCTATAGCATTCCTTATCCCACGTATGTATGCAACAAAACCACTACTAGGAATGCTTCCCATCTTGATACCAATAGGCGCTGCATTCTGTTCAGATACATTTGCTTATTACTTTGGTAGTTTGTTCAAGGGCCCACACATATTCCCTAATATTAGCCCAAATAAAACTATTTCAGGTTGCATAATGGGATTAGTCGGTGGCATGGTTGGTTCTATATTAGTTTATCTTTTATTTGAGGTTCTAGGTTTGCCAGTTAATGCTACAATCAAATTTTCAGATCTATTTAAGAATCCTATCGCATTTTATTTGCTTACAGGTTTGTTCTTGTCATTCGTTTCACAGATCGGTGATCTAGCGGCTAGTCGTATTAAACGTCAATTGGAAATTAAGGATTTCAGTACTATTTTAGGTTCTCATGGTGGGGTGATGGATAGAATAGATAGTGTTTTGTTTTCATTAGCAGCTATGATTTTAATTATTATATCCTTTGTGTCATATGTATAAACAACGAGTCGGCATACTAGGTTCTACAGGGTCTATAGGAATTCAAACCCTAAAAGTTTTAGAGCGATATCCTGAGAAATTTGAAATAACACTTTTAACTGCTAATTCAAATCGTGACTTACTAATGTCACAAATTGACAAACACAAACCTCTTCGTGCTGCAATGCAAAATGGAGGGAATTTTAGAGATAAAACTAGAATTTATTCTTTGTCAGCTCTAGCCGATTCATCATTTTATGATGGAGTCGATATCGTTTTAAACGGAATAACTGGAATCGCAGGGCTTATGCCATCCTTTGCTGTACTCAAAAGTGGTGTGAAACTTGCCACTGCCAACAAAGAAAGCCTTGTTGCAGCTGGTGAATATTTAATAGCAACCTCAAAAAAATTTGGTGCACCCATAATCCCTGTCGATAGTGAACATTCAGCTTTAATGCAATGTATTGGACAGGATAAACCAGAAAAACTAATCATTACAGCTTCAGGTGGTGCGTTTCGTGATTATTCATTAGAAATGCTTAAAACAGCTAGTTATACTGATGCCCTAAATCACCCCACATGGAAGATGGGTGCTAAGGTCACGATAGATAGTGCTACATTAATGAACAAAGGCTTTGAGTTAATTGAAGCAAAATGGTTATTCAATACCAATAATATTGATGTGCTTCTTCATCGCGAAAGCATTGTACATGCAATGGTTGCTTTCCGAGATGGAAATTTAAAAATGTGTCTTTCCTATCCAAGGATGGAAATACCCATACAATATGCATTAACCTATCCTGAACATCTTGATTGTATTGAGCATCTGGATCTGGAGATTCTTAATAATCTTACATTTCAAAGAATAGACGAAAACAAATTCCCTTGCTTGTCAATAGGAAAGGCTGTTTTAAAAGAACCATGGCGTGGCGCTGCTTTAACAGTGGCCGATGAAATAGCTTTACAATTATTCAGAAATGGAAGAATAGGATTTACAGAAATTCCCCAAATTATCAATAATATATTGGATTATTCGACAAATATGAAACATAATTCAATAGAAGATGTATTTGCTATTATAGATGCTATTAATGAACTCAGTAAATCTAAATTTAAATTAAAATAAAGGAGTAATAAAAATGTTCATAGGGGCAGCTGTGTTACAAACAATTGGGTATGTCGCCATCGCAATTGGCGCATTACTAGCAATGATAGTTATACACGAGTTTGGTCATTATTTAGCTGGTAGACTCTTGGGATTTAAGATACTTGAATTTTCAATAGGATTCGGACCTGCTATATTCAAAAGAAAAGGTAAAAAGAATGGCGTTGTTTTTTCTATTAGACCTTTTCCTTTGGGTGGTTCATGCCAATTTTTGTCAGAGGATGAGGAAAACGATGCACCAGATGCTTTTAATAACAAGGCACCCTGGAAAAGACTAATTGTGTTATTTGCAGGTGCGTTTTTTAACTTTATAGCTGCATTAATAATAATTACTCTTATCTTCACATTCTATGGACAAATATTACCAACTGTTGTTAATGTTTTTTCTGATTCACCAAACGCAGGAATATTGATGGAGGGTGATGCAATTTTATCTGTTAATGGCAAACAAATGAACATTGTAATGGCAGACGATTTTCAAAAAGCATTTTCAGAAGTCGGCGAATCTGTAGAGTTGAAAGTTTTGCGCGATGGTAAAGTTAGAAAAATCACTCTAACTAAACAAGATTGTGTCCTATATTCATATGACGCAGATACGGGAACCTACAAACCCGATCTTGACGAAAATGGAGATGAAATTAAAGGTCACGTGTTTGGATTTAACACTATCATTTACCCACAAAAAATCAATTTTTTTCAGGCGCTAGGAAGGTCGTTTTCTTTTTCATTTTTTTTAGTAGGTAAAATTCTAGCAGCTTTTGGTATGCTTATTACTGGACAAATAGGCATGGAGAATGCTGGTGGGCCTATTACAACGATTTCCCTTATGACTACAGCCGCATCATCCGGTTTTAGCGTCTTCTCATATGTGATTTGCTTAATTTCAGCAAATCTTGCTGTGATGAATCTTATGCCACTGCCTGCACTTGATGGATCGCGGATGGTATTTTGTTTAATAGAATGGATATTTAAGAAACCAGTGAAAAAAAATATTGAGGCCGCTATACATCTGGGAGGATTCTTCTTGTTGATTGGGTTTGCAGTATTCGCAGATGTCTTTAGAATTTTAACCGTAGGACTTTAGCTAAAAATAGGACTTCTAACATGATTAAACTGCAAAAGAAAGCTATCAAAGTAAAGGATCTCATAATAGGCGGTGGCGCACAAATTAGTGTCCAAACTATGACTAACACTTTAACTGAAGATCTGGATTCTACTATACAACAAATAGCTAGATTAGAAGATTGTGGTGCAGATATCATACGTGTTTCTATACCAAACCATAATTCTGTCAAAGTTTTAGCTGAGATTGTTAAACTTACAAAAGTGCCTATTGTCGCTGACATTCATTATGATTATAGGTTGGCCATAGCATCCATAGAAGCTGGAGCGCACAAGATTAGAATTAATCCCTCAAACATTAAATCACCACAAGGTATTAAAACACTAGCCCGAATGGCAGGTGATTCAAACATACCAATTAGAATTGGATTCAACCAAGGTGCCTTTATAAATAAACTATCACCTGATGCGTTAATATCAACTATGTTAGACCAGATTAAAATAATCGAGGACAGTGGTTGCTCTAGTTTAGTACTCGCCGTGAAGTGTTCAGACATTGCCACAACTATAGCTTCATATAGAAAATTGTATGAACTAACTAACTATCCTTTGCACATTGGTTTAACCGAAGCAGGTGCAGGCGAGTCTGCTATTATTAAATCCTCTATGGCTATTGGTACTTTATTGATGGAAGGAATAGGCGACACTATACGCGTGTCACTAGCTGGCGATCCTGCTCGTGAAGTCTATGTGGGTCGAAGAATTTTGCAATGTGCAGGCATTGATAAAAGTTTTGTTGAAGTAATTGCATGTCCTACTTGTGCACGAACTTCGCTGCCTGTAGAAAAAATTGCCATTGAATTAGAGAATAAGACTAAGCATATTCGTAAACAAATAAAAATAGCAGTTATGGGTTGCTCTGTTAATGGAATCGGTGAAGCAGGAAATGCAGATTTTGGTGTGTGCGGGGGACTCAATCAATCAATTATTTTTAAAAATGGTAAAAGAATTAAAACCATTAATAATCAACAAATTATAGCTGAGCTTTTAAATATACTAAAGGAGTATACCGATGGTTGATAATGATTACTTTGTGTACCAACTCAACTCTAAATTGGCAAATGATGAACGTATTTTTAAATTATCTTCCAAGACACAGGAAAAAACAACAGGAATTTGGTCTATAGTTTTTATTGTGAATGCGGAACTATACGATGCTTATTTAGATAATAAACTAAAAGAAAAAGTTAAAACTATCATTCGCGAGATCATGCCTGCTAGTCAGGAATTTAAAGTAGGCTATGAGAAAACTTATACATCAGAGAAGTACATAAAGCACTTAATTTATGATTATTTATACAGATATACACCTCTTTTGTATCCACAAGTAAATAACGCACCGATTAAAGTCAACCTCGACATTAATGTTGTTAGAATTGAAATGATATTGCCACCCATTTTGTGTGATCATATGCATAATACAGAAAATTGTACCAAATTAACTGAACTACTTAATTCTAAAATCATAGAAGAGGTCTTGCTAGAGTTTGTCCCAGATGAGAACGGAGATCCTGAGCATAACGAATATTTCACACGTAGAACTACAATATTAAGTTCTGGAGCCGATTTTTCAATTAAAACATCTCCATATAAGATCATTAAACAAATTATCAATGCTGTGCTACACGAACCTCGGGTCATAAAGGAAGTGAACCGACAGGAAAGCGAAATGTGTTCTGTCGCTGGTGCTATTTCTCATTTTAAACAATTCATGAGAAAAACAGTTCCTCTTCCATATTTTATTTTTAAATTAAATGACGGAACTGGTGAAATCCAAGCTAAATATTTCCCCAAAAGCGAAAAACAAGCAGATCTTTTTTCAAAATATGTTGGTGATGGTTGTTTGATATGTGTTGAGGGTCCAATTAAATGGGACGATTATTCTAATTCTTTTTGTCTAATTGTTTATAGAGCTGCGGATTGTGTTTTAGAGGAACGAGAAGAACCTAAAAGTGAAAAAAAATTAGAAAAAAGAGAAGTGCCAATTAATTATTTCTTGGTTTTTCCACAACCATACATAGACGAAATTCAACTTGATATATTTAAACAAGGCAATGCCTCCGCACTATCAAATACATTCAAAGACGACGTAGTAGTTTTTGATTTTGAAACCACAGGGTTGAACGCTGTGGAATGTTGCATTATTGAAATTGGTGCTGTTAAAATAACATCCGGAAAAATAGTTGAGACATTTTGGTCGTTTGTAAAACCATTCCATCCAATACCTCCAAATATTACAAAAATCAATTCTATAACCAACAAAGATGTGGCCTATGCTCCTGAATGGAAAGATATTCTGCCAGATTTCTACAAATTTTCATTTGGCTCTACACTTGTAGCTCATAATGCTGGATTTGATATGGCTTTTTTACATAATCAAAGCAATCCACATGGTTATTTTTTTGATAACCCTGTAATAGACACCATAACACTTGCTAAATCAAAAATTAATCTTGCAAGCTATAGATTAGATGTTGTTCTTGAGCATTTGGGGCTACATAATGCTAAGGCTCACCGCGCACTTCATGATGCCATAGCCACAGCCAAAATGTATATTGTTTTGTCCCAAATGAAAAAACCATGACCATAAAATTACCTATTTGAAGATTATTTTATATACTCCTCACTACTATATTTAACATGTTATCCTACAATATTTCAAACAAATTTTTTATGTAATATTTTTCTGCGTTTTGAATATATTTAGACTAAATGGAGTGATTGATGTCATTAATCAAAAAAACACTTACTCTTAAGAATGCTACAAATTTAATAGGTCATATGACAATAATCAAGATTGGAGATTCAACAGGTATAAAGTTAATTGTCAATAGCCAATTTGTTCATAGGACATTCGCTTTTATCAAAACTTCTACTGATTCATGCGTTTTTTTTGAAATTGATGCTCAAAAAACAGAACGATCCTGTAAATTAAATTTTACACTCAAAGATACAATTGCAACTATGCTAATGAGTGATGAGTTTAAATTATTAGCGTATGGTGGGGATCAAAATTTAATAGACATAAGGGAATTTAAAACTATGATCTCCCAATATGTAATTTCCAATGAAAAAAAACTATTAAGTGAATCGACTTCTAATGTTTCAAATCCCAGTACTACTTTACCTAATTCAAGCAAAATAAAAAGTCAAAAAACTACTAACTTTGTAAATAAAGATAATATTAATTACGACCAAAAACGAAACGCCGATTCATTTATCTTAGCATTAAATAGTAGTTTTAACAAACACATTAAAACCAAATTAGAAGAGTTGTTTAAAACAAATCCACCTGATAAACTATTAGAAAATGCAATTCCTAATAGCCAGTGGGTAAAAATAAAATATCAGTCGAAAGAGTATTTCTCTGTAGGCATATTAAAAACTGACGACATTCAAACACATATGGCATATGCTGTGCCAGGCGTTGATAATATACATCCACCTGAGGAAATTTACAAGATTTGTAAATTTGTAGAAGTTGACTCCCCAAATATTAAGGGCTATTGGATGATAGTACAAAATTTGAAGGATGGCACAATAGCCAGCAAGTAATAGTACATGCCTGGCTCAAATCAGTCAGCACATCAGAAGTCTTTCAATCCTTAATATAAATACTTGTGAGTGCGTGTCGTTGTTATGCTAACCTACACTTGCATCTTCTGAATCCTACTCCTGCGCCTCACGCGTTCATGTCCTCCTGATTTTGACTGCTATTTGTCTTGACATCACATGCTGACCTAACTCAAGCAGGGACTCAATACTTTCTTGCTAAAACTAATAACCATTTTTAGTCGATTACAAAAAGCTCGACAAACCTACAATCTTTTGTAAAATATTCGATGAAAATTACAAAAAACAGAGTACCAAGCTCTATACCACAAAAAATTTATATGTCCTGTAAATGCAGCAAAGTAGACGGATTTAGAAGCCCTGCAATAAACATGGATTTTCATATCGTTTTCATACCAAACAAGAACAGCGCCATAACACAAAATACTGAGAATAATTAATGATTTATTGTTAATAATTCCATAGTTTAAGCTAAATCTTCCT
>JAIRKT010000080.1 GCA_031259965.1 Christensenellaceae bacterium
GCTGCTGGTAAAACTGCAATTGATGCGGCTACAACTACAGAGGCTGTAACTACAGAGCTAGGTAAAGCAAAGGAAGCAATAGATGATGTCCAGACAATTGCTGAAAAGGAAGCAGAAGAATAATTAATAATTTTCAAATATTTCTTTTCTAATATCAAAGAACTTTTCTTTAAAGTATATTGAAAATCTTTACTAATCTTTAAAAGGCTCGTGTTACACGAGCCTTTCTTAATGTGTCAAAAAAGTTGTATTTCTATTTTATACGTTATGCCCAAAAATTCCACAAAATTGTTTTTTCTTGGATTTTAAAACTTGAAATTTGTCTGTGCTAATTATAACTACTTGCTATGAAATTTACAAGACGCCATCTGTTCGCATCCACCTTTGTTTTTTGTTAAAAAATTTGTCCTATATTAGATAATTTAGCGATACATGCTGTAAAACGTTTGACAAACCTGCAATTTAACTAACTAGTTTATTTCATTTTTTGTGACGTTTAAACATTTTTAGAAGTTTTATTTCGAACTTCATTAATAAACTTTAGTATATCATAATAATTTTGGTTTGGAGTATATCCATCTGGTAATCTCATTTTATTCTGCCAGTCAATCACACCTTCATAAAAACAACAAATCGCTTCTCTATTGCGATCATTATAATAAGTATTATACAATGTGGGCACGTTTTTTGTTTTTAATCTAGCGTACCAAAATTTCCCTAATATAGCAGCTACTTTTAGAAAGGTAGGATATTCTTCATTATTTAGTGAGTCAATGCTTGGTGTTTTCTCAGGCGATACAAAAAGTTCCAACACAATAGACGCCAAATAAAAAATGCGCTCTGCATTTGGTATTAAGTCATAATTTGGTATTAAGTCATACACCAAAGATCTTAAGTCTTTTAAACCGTCCCATAAGTTCATCATGTAATATGGATGCCTAACATAACTGAGCATTTCAGGTGTTATGCTGTCTATCTCGCTTTTCAATACTTTTAAGTCTTCTTCATTCATACAAACCTCCTTATGAGCTCAGCGTCCTACTACAAATTATTTCAAACCAAATAAATTACATCACTGATGAGAAATTAACTAAATTTACTCAAATAAAATATACAAATTTCGTGTTACTCTAAACTTAGAAAACTCATGCCATAAAAACTATATATATTTACTATGCACTTGGGCTTTTTCTTTTCATTAAAAGTTCTACAATTTAAACCTATGTTTAACAATAAAAAACTGTTTTTGCAATTCTTAATCTTGTTTTTATGGGGGTTCTGAAATTATAGCTTTTATTATCACAACTAAACCCTTTATGCCACTATTCCACTACTAGTTGATACAGTGATTCTGCTTTTTCTTTAGAAACATTGCCATTAGGTACTTCTAAAACTTTAAACTTAACAGTTTTGTCACCAAAGCGGATACTAATTAAATCATTTATCTTAACTTCTTTGGAGGGCTTTGCAGGCAAACCATTAATTAGCACTCGACTGACGTCACATGCTTCATTTGCTACAGATCGCCGCTTAATTAGTCTAGATACCTTTAAAAACTTGTCTAATCTCATAGAATGCTCCTAAGCTAGTATGAAAAGCCCTAAACTACATCTTATTTTAACTCGCGCTAAATTGCTGAAATGTTGAGCTTCTTGTTCTGAAATCTACATTGCCAAACAATAGTCGGAATTTTTTAATTTGTTTAGTATTAAAATCTTACCTTTATACTATTGACGCAAAACACTAAGAGTAAATAGAATTAAACCAACACAAAATCACAATTATCCTATTAATTTTAAAAGTAAAATTAGTGCGTTAGCAGATCTATATACTAAATTTTGTTTTCGAATGCTTTATATAATATTAACATAAAATTAGATAAATTGCAAACAAGCATATAAATTATATAGATATCAACTACTAGATATCACAAATACCTTCTTAGACATTTTGTGCAAATTGTGATGTAATACTAATGCACTTTAATGTATTTTATATAATAAGTCTTTTTTCTACAGATTGTGTTTAAATAGCACGCTCTTTGTATGCTAAAATGAAATCATGCGTGCTGGTGAAATCGTAAATTATTTAATTTTTTTAATTACGTTTGTGTTTCTTTTTTTTATGGAAACCATGCTAGGTTTTAATGTGTTTACAATTCCATTTTACATGTCATTAATATACAATAAAAAAAATATTCTGCTCGTTTCATTCTTGTATATATCCTCTAAAATCATTTTTACAATTAATTTGCTTAGTGTAGTTCTCTCTGCATCGCCTATCGTAATATTATTGATCGCATATTTCGTTCATTTTAAAAGAGGCAGAAACATTAATTTATTGCACATTAACATATACCTTTTTTTGTCGCTTTTTCCAGCAATCGTTCTTATGATGCTTGAGAATTTTACAAAAATCCTTGATGTAATTATTCTAGTTTTATTGTCTCACCTAATTATGAACTGTTCAATTATAATGTTGTTTAGAATTTTCGTAAGAAAATTGCTCTTTAAATTTACAAAAGAGGAAATTTTTGCGACCTCTGTTTGGTTGATTATCATAGGTATAGGTTTTAAATCACTATCTATAGACATTTTTGATACATATTACATGATTTTAACAGTATTAATAATAATAGCACTTTTTATTAACAAGAAAACATGCCATTTTGTTTCTATGTTTTTAGGCATCGGCGCTTCTCTCTATCTGAAAAATCCAAGTGGCATTGCGCTTTCAATTTTGTATGGATTAACAACAACAATTTTTACAAAAGAAACACATTGGTTTGCAGGGCTAGCTATCGCTATTGTTGATATCATTTACAGAGTTTATTTTAATATAAACCTTTCTTTATACACTATAATCCCACCTCTTTTGGGTTCTTTAATTGTCTCATTCCTTCCATATAAATTAAAAGCCAGATGGAGCGGTTATTATTTAATGTTCAAAGATAAACAGACACCTAGATCAATAATTAACAGAGATCGTAAACTATTATCATCAAAACTTATGACACTCTCTAATGTGTTCTCAGACATAAGTCTCACCCTTATGCCAAATGCAACTAATAATACTGAATTTGATGTTAATTATATAACTAGAGAATCATATAATAAATGTTGCAAAGTATGCCCGTCTGCTAATTTGTGCCAGGATGGGATTACTGAAAATCACGATATAATTGTCAAAGGACTTGTAAGCGCGACAATTCAAACAGGTAGGGCATCAATTCTAGAAGCACCGCCTATTGTTACATCGAGATGCAAACGCATAAATTCTTTAATTAGCTCGGTTAACGAGGCGATCGATAGATACCAAAAAAAACAATCTCTGCGTACTGAGTTTGATTCTTTTAAAGTGTTAGTTAGCAATCAAATGAATGGGGTTTCAAAAATATTAGCATCTCTAAGTAGCGATTTCGATAGCACACTACAATATGATCGAATGCTCGAAGAAAAACTGATATATGAGTTAAACGCCCATAACATTATAACAAGCGATGCGCTTGTATACAGTTCTAACAAGACAAGCTATAGTGCAATTGTTAATGTATATGACGGTTGTAGTGATCAACAATTAATCGCAAATATTGTAAGTAGTGCATTTGGAATCCCTATGTGTTATACAAAAAAGGAAAATACAATTCAGGGCATGAGTGCACTCAGGTTTGAAAAGAAAGCTACTTACCAAATTATCTATGGTGATAGAAGCAGAGCACTATCCGCTGAAGGTGTTAATGGTGATTGTTATAAGGCGCTGCGATTATCTTATGACAAAGTGATTTTGATTTTGTCAGATGGCATGGGACATGGTAGTGCCGCAAATCGTAATTCTAATATCGCACTTAATTTAATTGAAAGCTTTTATATGGCTGGTTTTGAATATACAACAATAGCTAACACTTTAAGTGGCATTTTTTCATTTCAAAATGGAGAGGAATTTAGTGCAGTGGATATTGCGTTAATAAATACTGTCGATGGTTATATTGATTTTATAAAGTTCGGTGGAAGAGAGAGTTTTATAGTGAGTAATGGTGTTGAAATTACTGGGTGCGGGAGTTTACCACTAGGCATTCTAGATGAACCACCAGCTCCATATATTGAACGGAAGATTATAACCTCTAGTTGCTTTTTGGTAATGGTTAGTGATGGAGTGTTAGATACTATAGGGTGTGATGAGATGAATGAATTGTTGTCTACAGTCAAAGGCGGAAATCCCGATGCTATAGCAGAACTTATAATCAATGATTACGATAGAATGTCAAAAGAAGGGGGCGGATGTCATGATGATGCTAGTGTATTAGTTGCAAAAATATACAAATCAACGGACAGCTATTAGTTTTTTTAACATGTTAATAATCTGTCGTCACTATAAAATAAATTTTAGCATATTATATACTAGAGGACAGTCCTCAAAATCAAGGGAGGTATGCTATGTTTGGATGCGATGATTCCTGTAGCGACACTACTAATTGTAATTCAAATGGATTCAATTGTAATAATCTAATGCTACTTATGTTACTTAGCGGTCAAGGTAAGGATATAAACTTATCTGATTTGCTGTTGCTTCAGTTTTTGCAAAAAGGAATGAATAGTGCAAAAAAATCTGGTGGTTGTTGTTGCAATAAATAGTACATAAGTAAAAAGCGTTCCACAAAATGGAACGCTTTTTACTTTACTAAGTCACTTTTACAATCCTATTTTGAATTATGCCTTTTTGGGGTTGGTTTTTTTAAGTTTGACAACGATAGCTGAATTATGGAGTTCAAAACTTTTTTCAGCATCAAATTTAGTTAAAACACACAATTTAGTAGCCAAAACTTCTTGACATATTTTGCTATTACTGGATTCAATTGCCTTTTTCGCAAATTCGCCCTCTGCGTCAATTTGAATTTTTATGCGTTGTTCTACCGCAAATCCTGAGTCTTTTCTTAACACCTGGATTTGTCTAATCAATTCTCTTACAAGTCCCTCTTCTATTAGTTTCTCGTCAAGATTTAAATCTAGAGCTATAGTATAATCTGGAGTATTAGATACGATAAAGTTCTCTTTTGGACTATCTAATTTTTCAAACAAAACTCTATCCAAATTAACAAAACCCGCTAAATTAATCCTTCCCATCATATATTGTTTATCTAAATCTATCGATTCATCAAGAGTTAAATTATCAACTGCTTTTTTGAGTTTTTGAACTTCACCTTTTAGAACAGCCCCAGCTACACTAAAATTAACTTTAAAGAGAGGGTTATAAAACTTGGTTTTATCCTCAGTAAATTCGATTGTTTTGACGTTTAATTCATCACAAATGATTTTACCATAGTTCTCACTAAATTTACTAGTATCACCTAGTACATTGTATAGATACAAACATCTCAATGGTTGTTTAATTTTTATCTGCGCCTGGTTTCTTGCGTTTAAACCTAGAGTAATGATTTCTCGTGCTTTTAGAGCATCATCTATCAATTTTTTATCATAAACTATATTATCTAATAGCTTAGGAAATTTTGACAAATGCACGGATATCGGTGCATTCTTTTCAATGACACGCACAGTATTCTGCCATATATAATCAGACATAAATGGTATAATAGGTGCCATTATCCCTAATGTAACTTTAATAGCACGATACAAACACCAATATGCGTTGCTTTGATCTTTTTTGTCCACAGTTTTCCAGAACCGTTTGCGATTGATTCTTATATACCAGTTACTAACATCATCAACGTATTCTTCAAACTCCTTGATTATACCTGTTGCCTTGTATGAAGAATAAGCACTCTCCGCATATTTAAGGAATTCTTCAGTTCTGATAAGTAGCCATTTATCTGTAATATGCAGGTTGTCAAAATCTGGAGTATAATTTTGAATATCAGGATTATCTAAAGTTGCATATATGTTAAAGAAAATATAGATATTCCATAGTCCCAACATTTTTCTGCGTGCTTCATCTGTCAGTTTGTAACCAAATCTCACATCGCCTGCGACCGGTGCTGACGCAAATAAATATCTAATTGGATCTGCGCCAATCTCTTCAGCGGCATCATCAAATTTGATCATGTATCCCGTTTTACTGAATTTACCACCTTCTTCGTTTATAACACTACTATGTGCTACTACATTCTTATATGGTGATACACCTTCTAAAGTTACAGACATAAAGAGTATTGAATAAAACCATAATCTGATTTGTTCTTTCATTTCAATAACTAATTCGCTGGGAAAGTTGTTTCTAAAATATGTTTGGTCTTCAAAATACTTTTTCGTTGAAAATGGCGCAATTCCCGCATCTAACCAACAATCCCCTACCTCAGTAATACGAGAAGTAAATTCACCACATTTTTCACACTTAATTTTTATCGCATCAATATATGGTCTATGAAGATGAGGCACACCCTCTAGCGAATCATTGCTCTTATCTTTTAATTCCTGTTTGCTTCCTATTACATTAAGGTGTCCACACTTTTTGCATGGATAAAATGGTAGTGGTAACCCATAGAACCTTTTCCTGGAAATATTCCAGTCACCCATGTTAGTTAACCAATCTACCATTCTCTTGCCAGCAAACTCAGGTTCCCAGTTAACAGTTTTGCTAGCTTCAATCATCAATGGCCTAATTTCTTTCGAAACAATATACCACTCATCTACTAGTTTAAAAACAACCGGTGTTTTACATCTCCAGCATTTAGGATAACTATGTGTATAAAGTTCAGTTTTATATAGTTTGTCCTCACTTTTTAAAATATCAGCTATTAACTCAGCTACTTCAGATGTATTCTTGCCTGTCAAAGCACCAAAACCCTCAACTATGACGCCTTCATCATTTATTGGACAAATAGTAGGCAGGTCAAGCTTTTTTCCTAACTCAAAATCTTCAGCTCCACACCCAGGCGCAATATGCACAACACCAGTTCCTTCACTAGCATCAACATCAGCCCATGGCACAATTTTATGCGCAAACTTTTGACAATCCAGCTTGTCAAAGCATGTAATATATTCAAGACCTATTAATTCCTCTCCTTTGAAGGGTTGAGAAACAGTTAAAATATCACCTTTTAATTTGTTTAAAGCGTTTTTCCCTATAATTACTACAGAATTCATTGCATCTTTAAGTGTGGCCCTTACATACTCAATATCTGGATTTACTGCTAATGCAACGTTAGATGTCAGTGTCCAGGGTGTTGTAGTCCAAAATAATATTGACTCATCTCTACCTACTATATGCGCCTTCCCGTATATGGATAAATGTTCCATATCAGAATATGAACCACTCATCTCGTGTTCAGAGAGACTCGTTCCACATCTAGGACACCATGGCATTGGTCTGTGTGATTTGGAAATCCAACCTTTCTCATTACATTTCTTAAGAAAATGCCAAATTGATGTTATGTTTAAATCGGTGTTTGTATAATAGGAATTCTCCCAATCCATCCACTGTCCAAGACGTTTAGATTGTTCTGTGATTATTTTTGAAAACTTTTTTACCCTGTCTATGCACTTCTCTGTAAACTTATCAAGGCCGTAGTTTATAATATCACTTTTAGCTTTTATTCCTATTTCTTTTTCAACTTCAACTTCAACCCATAAGCCTTGTGAATCAAAACCATTTTGAAATTGGCAAGACCTGCCTTTCATAGAATTGTATTTAATATACATATCCTTTAAGGTGCGTCCCCATGCATGATGAATGCCCATGGGATTGTTCGCGGTTATAGGCCCATCTAAAAACGCGAATCTTTCATTATCTTTATTCTGAGAGACTAGTTTTTTAAAACACTTCTCTTTCTCCCAAAACGATAGGGTTTTTCTCTCCAACTCAACAAAATCAGGATTTGGATTTTCCTTCCTCATAAAAACTCCAATGTTTTTCTTTATGCACCGCCAGTATTAGTGTAAAAATGCTTTTAGCACTAAACACTAGTCTGTTGCGATTTTTGCATATTATTATATCACATTTTCTGCTAATTATAGAATATTTTAATATCAATAATTTAGGATATTTCAAATTTGTGTTAGCAATTCGTATCGTTTAACTAGTTTTCCATCAACTTCTACCATTTCATTCCAAACACTTAATGGTAAGACCCATTTTTGTTTGTCTCCTATTTTATCAAAAATTACCATTTTCTCTCGTGTTGATTCATTTAGCGCAAATCCTATTACAGAATGTAGTGCCCCACTATAATGCCTGTATGCGCCTTTTTTAAGTGAATCACTATCAGAATCTGCAAATTCTCCCCCACCACTTACTAATTTTATGTAACCACTCTCATGTACGCCCTTTGGATCATCATGAGTCCAGTGAACAATCCCACCGTGTCTGTTCCAAATATATTCGCCACAGAACTCAACATGATCACCAATTAATAATGGCTCAACCCGCTCAAATATATCAATGTTGTTTATTATCATTACTGTTTGATGTCTAGCAAGTTCAACAACAAATCTTTGGTGTTTTCTTCCAATTAAATCATCATTAAGAATTTGAGAAACTCTTCCCTCACCTTTAATTTGAATATTAGTTATTTTTCTATCAAATAACTCTTGGAAATTTATCGTAGCACTCATGTTAATCCTTTATTCCTTAAAATAGGTTTTTAACTAGTAATAATTGCAAAATGATGCAAAACAATCCTCATACTCGCAGCTTTTTAGTTAATTATGTTAATTAGTTTTACTCGACCTTACTTAAAAACTAATTTTCTCGCAATCTACATCGAGGGTTTTAGCTGTCATTATAAACTAGGTTAAAAAACTCTATTTAACCACCAAATCTCTGATTTGTTTTGTGCACTTAATATAATTATTGTCTCAATACTCAAGTCAATATTCTTTATATAACTCGCATCCATGAATATTCCAAATGGTTTTTTAAACCAATTGTGTTAGGTGATTTAAGTTATTGCGTTTTTTTATCGCTCCTGCTCTAAAACCAAGACTAAATATGCACTGCTCTGCATGCACAACTCGCATATTAATAAAATTTCTACATTTAGAGTCTACACAGTTATTTATGGCATGAATAAATTTTTCAATACACTAAATTTTCAGTCAATCAGCAACGAGAATTTGTCGTCCCACTTCCTAGATGATTAAATTTTAACAATAATTGTGCTATTTGCTTTTAAATAGCAGTAAATAAGTAATTTGCAAATTATCTGCATCAATAGGACTATATATTTGATTCTAACATATAAAAGAGACAATGTCAATATCATATTTAAAATTAGTTAATTCTAATACTAACGAATATTTAAAATTTACTCTATGACGACGTATATTTCTAAAGGCTAATCTGATTTTTCTGCAGTTTGCTTGCTTTTTTGTTATTTAAGTAATATCTCTTTCATTTTTGATTGCTTTAAATTTATATGTTTTTTACTTACCTAGTTTTAATATTAATGATTGTACCGCCAAAAGTATTTTCACACTAAAACGGCTCTAAAAATTCTAAACTTTAATCATAAAAGTCAATAAAACACATATTTTTCTGATTTAATTCTAACAAAAAAACAAAATTATAATGAGTAATATGCTTTTGGCGACATAGTCATTAATTTTTAATTAAAACTACCTTAGTTTTTTGTTTACTGAAAAATTTAAAAATTAAATTTTTTCCTTTTGTATTTTAAATAACATTTGACACTTAGCCTGAATTTCTATATAATATACTTAGATGTAGGAATGTTTGCTCAGGCAAACGCAATTTTGTATTTAATTTAATTGTCAACTTCTCTTACAATACTTAACTTATATAATCGTAAATAATTATATCGCCTCAGTAAAAAGAACACGCGAGTTGTAATTAACAAATAATGAAAAAGCTTTAAACTAAAACAATATTTTTCAAATTTTGTTTGGGAGTGTACTAATTGATATGTCTAATGAAATAATAATTGGTGTAGACGAAGTTGGCGCCGGATCATTAGCTGGCCCACTTTTAGTGTGTGCGGTGGCAATTGATAAAGAGAGTCCACAAATTTATGGCATTACTGATAGCAAAAAATTATCTTCCAACCAAAGGGAAGCTTTTTCTCAACAGCTAGATTCTACTATTATGTATAAAAGTTTTGCATTTATCCCCCATCAGGTCATCGATGATATTAACATACTTGAATCACGGAAAAAAGGTATGCAGTTTGTCATTAACGATATTTTAAATCAACTATTAAGTTTTAATTACCAAATAGATAATATTAAAATAAAGGTTGATGGAACAAATTTAAATCTTCATATTGACTATGATTTTAAAATTGAATATATTATTAAAGGCGATTCTAAAGAATATGCTATCAGTTGCGCTTCAATTCTTGCAAAGGTACTAAGAGACGCTAAAATGAAAGAATTTGCTACTATTTATCCTGAATATGGTTTTGATAAAAATATGGGTTATGGATCAGCACAACACATTAAAGATATACAGGAAATAGGCTTATGTGAAATACATAGAAAATCATTTTGTAAAGGGATTTTACAACGAAAGATGCAATGTGACTTTTGGAATTTATAGGTTTATTGTTTCCTGAGATTATTATTGAAAGTAGCACGTAAATCTCTTTTTGATTTATATACATCGCCATAGCAAATTTAGATATATTTACTCAAATTATAAAAGCTCCACCATACATTAATTTATCAGCTACGTGTTTTCATCTAGCGAACATTTTGTCAGCAATAAAACAAATAACAACAGTCGGATAAGCTATTAAAAAATCCAGTTATTGACATCGCGCCTCTGTTAATGTATAATTATTATAATTTGAAATTCTAAAATATACTTGTAATTTTTAACAATAGTTATAAATGCAAAAAAATTTCTAAAAATCTTGTTTTAAATAAAAATCAAAATCTCTGCTGTATTTGAGAGTTTACACAAAAATTTGGAAACTTCCACTTAAAAACTCGAAAGATATAAATATTATATTTGCGATGATGACTATGGCAAAAAATATATTGACCCAGAGTATTATTCTTCTTCTTCATATTATGGAACAAAATTAATGTTTAAAACTGAAGTAGATGATGTTTTAATTGCTTCTATTCCTTTTGGAGAGTCTCGATTGAATGTGCAGACATGCCTTAATATCGTTTCAAAATTTAGATGCAATATGTATAATAATTCACTTGTTACAATCGTACTTGTTAACAATTTTGTTTCTATTTCTAGATCGCCAGGTTCATATATATTGGAAAAATTCCTAATTGTGAAATTAAAACTTAATTAAATAATGAAAGTTTGAATTAATGATAAAGCTCGTGGCATCATGCACATCGCCATGATTGAACTACAATTACAATATTAGTCGAATTGCGGATGTAATAGTTTAATGGAAATCAAAATTATGTAAAGAGTGGAGAAAAAAGATTAATTATGTGGTTATTTAATATAGAATAGCAGTTTTGAATTGTGTTTTACTTTAGAGTTGTACTTAAGGAGTAAACTATAATGATTCTCAGCTAGGTAATATCATTTATTCACACAATATATGGGCTAACAATAGTTTGATTAAAAAGGCATAATGATCTACAAGGTTAGAATGAACTAAGTATCACACATTAAAATATTTTAAAGTTTTTTGCAACCTAAGAAAATTCGAAATTTGATTGTGAAGTGTTCACACAATATAATAAAAATGGTGGAATATGGAAATTAAAATTAGGGATTGTTTTCAAAAGAAAATACCCCAGACTTCAATAGATAGATATATAAGCGGCATATATGCTCTTAATCTCCCGAGTGAAATGTCTGGAGATTGGCATTTTTCGACTGTTTGGTATTCCTACGTGCCAGAAACAGCACCTGTATGGGGCAATGACTTCGGTTTTGACACGAACCCAATATGGGGAAGTTTTGGTGTCACCGACCGAATTAAAGCTTATAGGGAAGCAAATTTAAATACAGGAAATCTAAACTGTGTATATACTGCCGATAATTACAGAGCAATATTAGATTTAATGGTTCACAGCGCAGTAAGAAATAGTATGGGAACAGTCGTCGGTGCAACAATGGATTACTTAGATACGGAAGAACAAAAACACTATGTTTTGGAAAAGGCAAAATTCGCAATACAATCAAATACACTATCTGAGGAACAAAAAACGAGAATACAAAACTGGATAACTGATGAGAGCAAAAACATATATAGAGGAGTATCGTATGAACCTTAATCCAAATCTTGAACTTACACCATTATTAAAACAAAGGTATGAAATTATGAGACTTGTCGCCACAGGCGTTGTAGACGAAGGAATCATTCTAAAAGGCGGTACGGGTCTTTTGCTTTGTTATGGACTTGATAGATTTTCCGATGATATGGATTTTGATCCATATTCAGAAAAATTTAATTTTGAGCGATTTCAAAGAACACTTGAAAAAATATTACGAGATAATGGTGTACCCATTGAAAGGTTAAATATCAAAAAAGATACAAATACTACCAAAAGGTTGATGGTTAAATATACGCAAGTAGATACCTCATATGGCGACTATCCTTTGAAAATAGAATTTTCTCTAAGAAATACTGATAAAATTAGTGATTACGATTACCATATAGTGAATGGTATTTGTGTATATAAAATTGAGAAACTGGCCATGCGAAAATTAGATGCATTCAATCATAGAACAAAAAATCGCGATATCTATGACATGGCGTTTTTGGTTAAAAATTTTCCATATGTCTTTAATAAAGAAATGCTCCAAATTGTAAAAAGCAAAGATCCAGAATCTTTGCTAGTTGAGTTTGAGACTAATAAATGTGATCTCGTACTATCAAAAGTTGATGGGACTAAGCTTATATTGGATATGATCGATAATATAAAAAAAATAGAGCAGGGCTTCTAATTTATATAGAAATAATAAAGAACAATAAATTTCGAGATTTACACTTTCAAATATCTTTATTTAATAAAAATGTGGGGATCTTCATAACTTTTCGAAAAATTCGTGTTCTGTTCTATACAACAACAATGGACTTTACTTCAATGCAACGTGCACGGCATAATGAGCATTATTCAAATAAGCAGGTGGAGTAAACGCAATTGTAAAGGCAACGGCATACAAAAAAGTTACAATATCCTGATCAACTACAAAATATTTGGCCTGCTTTGCAAGCTCGATCAAAAGATTACCGATATATACGGCACTGCGCTCGATTAGAGCAAGGACACCACAAGTACTAGGATATTTAAAAAAATGCGTGGAAAAGATGCACTACGCTATTCATGACAATACAGTGGCGGAGGTTAAATATTGTCGCGTCTGAGCTAAAAAATATCACATAGAGACTGTTTGTTGTAAAAAAATTTCTTTGTGCAAAAGCTTATCACTTGAAGTGATTTTAGTACCGCAAGTAAGGATGAATCGTTTCAATCTCATAGTGCAAAATCGCACTCTTCAAAACAGTTAGTGTTTGGTCTTAGTGCTTGTCTTAGTGCTTATCTTGGTGCTTCGCCTGCGATGGAATCACATCAAGAATTGCCAAAAGCATAAATTCAATAAACACGCCTAAATCATTTGCTTTTCGAGCGTCCTCTATTACCTGATAATATTGCAGTCTCTTTTGATGCAACAACGATTCTATAGGTAACCACGCGAAAATTGGATTCCACTTGACAAAAACAAGTGTCTGCCGCAAGCGTCCAATGCGTCAATTGCCGTACTCGAAAGTAATCGATTCAATTTCATAGTGCAAAATCTCACTCTTCAAAACAAAGTGTAAATCTAATTCTTTTGCGCAAGTAAACAGTTCATTCACGATAAATTTGGTGAATACATACTGTCTATGCATTTCAAAAATAGTCTTCGTGTAGATGTAAATTTTGCCCGTGCCAGTTTCAATCTTAATTGACTGCTGTTGTCCGTGGTTACGTCAGGCATTGCTTCTTTTGCACGGCCTCATATTGGATACAATTTCCTCGTCGTTAATTTCCAGCGCATTGCGGACACCCAAGCATGCGCAATATGAAGCTGCTCCTAATCAACGATGGTGAAGGTTTCGGCGCACGGGTAGTTGACCTTTAAAAAGGTCTACCACGACAACAACGGCATCAGAGAAAACTGTCGGATTTTGAATTTATGTTTCACATTTAACACCTCCGTGGTCTGGATTCGGCAGATGGTGTCTGGCATTTTCAGTCAGCCTATATTTCTGCATGCGGCTGTTTGGTTTTTCAGAATTTGTCATTTCAATCAATCCGTCAGAAAGTAAAGGTGCAATGTGTCTGCTAAATGCTCTCGAATCTCCGGCAAGGTCGATTGCCGCAAAAATTTCTTTGCGCGAAAGCTTACCACTTTGAAGCGATTTTAGTACCGCGAGCTGTGTTTCTGTTAACTCGAATTGGTGCTTCATCTGCGATAAAATCACATCAAGAATCGCTAAAAGCGTAAATTCAATAAACACACCTGAATCATTCGGTTTTCGAGAGTCCTCTATTGCCTGATAATATTGCGGTCTCTTTTGAAACAACACCGATTCCATAGGTAACCACGCAAAAATCGGATTCCACTTGGCAAGTACAAGTGTCTGCCACAAACGTCCCATGCGTCCGTTGCCGTCCTCAAAAGGATGAATCATTTCAATCTCGTAGTGCAAAATCGCACTCTTCAAAACAGAGTGCAAATCTGATTCTTTGGCCCATGCAAACAGTTCATCCACAAGTCTCGGCACGAACTGCGGACGCGCGCCAACATGAATGAGTCTGTTGCCATCGAAGACGCCGATGTCTTTACTGCGGAATCGCCCTGATTCTTTCACTAACCCGTCTGTCATGAATTTGTGCGCCCGGAGAAACTCCGAAACGGCGTAGGGATCATATGTCATGATTTTATCGTAAGCCTCATAGGCGTTTTTGACTTCTTTGATTTCTGTTTGGGTGTCCGCTACAATTTTGCCCTCAATCACGTCGGTCACTTCGTCAAGGGAGAGCAAATTGCCCTCAATTGCAAGCGACGAATAGATGGCACGCAACCGATTGGCACGGTGCAATTTAATGTTACGCTTAAAATTCGTGCCAAGCTCAAGTCGTGTTATGCCTTCCACAATTTTTGCCAAGTGGCTTGCAGCATTGACCGTAATGGTATATGGTGGTTTATTACTCATCTCTTGACTCTCCCTGACAGCGTTTTAATGGCGATGCCCTTGTGTTTCAATTTCAATAGAACCTTATTTTTTTCGGTTCTACCAAAGCACTGCTCAAAAAAAATGATTTGACACAGTGTGCAATCTGCCATAAGGCTTGTGCCGTCCGGCATGATATTCGGCGCAAGACATACGATGAAATTCACGTCCGCCCCCAAATCGTAGCCGGGGCGACCTCTCAACAGATTAAACACCACAATCAGTTCACACGAATCCTACCCCGATTTGAGAACGACATCATATGTCATCTCGATTTCGTATCTACCACGGACCAGCACGCCGAGATATTCGAGCATGCGCCGCTCAAATAGCGTGGATGCGTTTTGATTCGTCAGTGGGCTGTCATCCCAAATTTTGCGATTTGAAGAATCCAGCCTTAACACGCGAAAACCTGTGTTGACTGTATTTGTGGCGAGCGGGCTTGTCTTTTTGATTTTCACTCCCGCCCGGTGAATCCGCTCTTTGCCAATTTTGCAGATGCTTTTGTAACCGGCTTTGTATGCCTCGGATTTTCCATCTGTCAATTCGGGCAGTTGCACACAGATAAAGCGTCTATTGCAACCACCCTCGGCGCCTAGTTTTCTCATGGCATTGGCTGTGATGGCAGAGCTTAAAAAGAAGTCATGGATGATGTCTTTGGCTAAATTGTTGGCAAGCATCACAAAACGGCGAGGTAATCGAAGCGGCCTGGGCCCGTTAAGCGCCCCTGATGGCACTATTGTGTCACATAATTCCTGGTTTGTGATGGCGAATGCGACACATAGAGACAAAATAGTCGCATTCGCACCAAAGCATAATCTCATAAAGCGTGCACTCCTTTCTTAAGAATTTGATTTACATAGCGGCTCTTATCCTCGACCAACAATGTAGTCCATAATATCGCCGATGTTAACATTCAGGCACTAACAAATGTGACCAAAAAAACTCCAATCTGTAAGATGAATACCATCGCATACGAACGGAACACATAGACAAGATAGTAAGGGTTAATTTCAACCGATGGTCACCATCTAAAGCAAAAGCTATTTGGATAGACATTTGCCCTGTTTTGTAGCCATACAGATGACATTAAACCTTCATCGGGTGTTTCTGATGGATGTAGTGAACAGAACGTCCTCCGTTTAACTTCGCACCGCGTGCGTCAATTTCAACGCCTTCTGTTCCGTCAGTGACAGCAATAGGATTGGTAAAGAGGTTCATGTGTGTGACAAAATCTGCTTCTCAGTGTCTAAAACCCTCTTTGGTCTTGTTAACAATCCTGGAAATTCGTGCCCATATCACCCATCCTCCGCCATTTCCATGCGTTTATCTCTTCACTTTGATAATATTTTATTGCTCATCCCCAATGTCGACATTGTCAATGACCTCCCATGTTCCTGCTTTTGTCGAGCCCACGCGCCTAACGAGATTTTTCTTTTGCAAACTTTCTAAATGCCTCTGCACGGTTCTTGAGGACTTTGAAATAGCTTTTGCAATTTCGTCAGCCGTTAACTCCGAATTATTGCTCACAACCATAAGAACAGCTTGCTCTGTCTTGTTTATTACGACATTTCTTACGACATTTCTTACGACATCGCCATTTTTATCTGTCGTAAGAAATTCGTCTGGCCGATAAAAAATCACAGCAAATCCCTTTTTTAGGAGCTTAAATTCCACCTTTACACCGGCATCGTCACACGCATTGGCAATGCGCTTGAGTCCTGTGCCAAAACTTTCAATGTCCTTTGTATAGTACATGAGCTGCGCCAGAAGCGGATTACGCTTTATTGAACGCTCGTTGCCATCAATAAAATCCTGCGGGGTCAAGCCTTCTGGAAAAGTTCCGGGGTTGTAAATCTCTATACGATTACTGTGAATTGTGATTTCGTTATTTTGCGATGAAGTGTAGAGGCGGTGACAATAGGAATTAACTAGTGCTTCACGTATCGCGTCAATCGGGATTTCCGGGATTTCCTTGCGTTTTATCGATCCGTCCAACACCACTCGCCAGCGAATATTGTTGCGGATATACTTTTCCGCAACTTTAACAAGCTGTGCCACGCTGCCACTTTCCCGTTTGATATCGTTAAACGTTAGGCGTTCCGTGCCGGCAAAGATAGCCATCTGAATTTCAAGCATATTTGAGCCGACAAACAGGAGGTATGCGGCGTTTTTTAGCTTTCCGTTTTCGATCAAGCCCAGTTTATTCAAAACTTCTTCTTTAGTGGTGTAGGCAAAATCAATCCGCCCTACGCTGTTTGCACGTTCAATGTAGTCTTTTATGACCGCATCATCCACATCGGAGATGGTTTTGTCCGAAAGCTCGCTGTCCCACACGATGCGCCATGCATTCTTCTTCAAGATAAAGTCTTTAAGCTCCGCAGAAGACAGCACCCTATCCTCGTCAGCAACACGTATATACACTCGACCGTAGGCAAAATACGGAGCGTCGTCGCCTGAAAAGGTGATATGTACGCAAGACTTTTCGTCCACATAGACCACATTAATCTGCGGATAGATTTTTGGCTCAATACGATTGTCGATAGCTTGGCTGATGTCTCGTAGGGTTTTCTCGGCGATATCCATCCCAACAGGCGTGCCATCATTTCGAATCCCAAAATAAAGCTCGCCTCCTCCATGCTTGTTGAGCATGGCGACTATCGAAATGATGCCTTCTTTCAGTTCCGCGCCGGACATCTTGAACTCCAGTTTTTCGCTTTCCTTACCTATTTTCATGATCAATACCGCCTTGTAGTCCTTATTTTGTAGCCTCTATTATCATTATTCCCCTCTCACGAACATCCTCAGCCTTTTATAGTTGACTGACATTGCGTTCATCTTGTTTTTTACATATTGTACAGCGATATGATTCATTATAGCATATTCGCCAATTCATTTTCAAGAGGCATTTTGAACAAAATAGGAGCTTTTAACCAAGTTACCTTAAAATTTTTTCGAAATGTGTACTAGCTAAATGAGAATAGAACAATTATCTCCTGATTTGCAAATTCGACGGTCAAACAAAGGAGGGTGTGATTATGCCGACATACAAGTTTGAGGGAATCGCTAAATTAGACATACAACCAAGTGCAAATCGCTAAAAGACAGATCAAAGCTTCCTATATAGTTGAAAATTAACCCACAGAGCACAAATATTGCTACATGCTTATATGCAAAACCCACAAAAGTGGCTTTTTTACTTCATTTTCAGTCAAAATAAAAACCACCCGTTGATCACCAATGGGTTATCAATAGATGGTTGATGATTTGGTGGAGAATAGGGGACTTGAACCCCTGACCTCCGCGCTGCCAGCGCGGCGCTCTAGCCAACTGAGCTAATCCCCCGTAATTATTTGGGGTTTTCTTTTTTACTATTATATCTATTATAATTTATCTAACAGCTAATTGTCAACTATTTTGTTATTAACAATTTTATACATTGTGCAAACTATTATTAAAAATTTTATATTATCTCCTTTTGTTATTTTTAATTTGAAATCACCTATTTATTTAGCATATCATCACTATTTTTGTTAATTTTCTCTTTTAAAGAATTTTTTTCAAAAATGTGTATTAAATTTGTTGACAATGTATATAATAAGATATATAATTTATTAGCAGTCAATACATTAGAGTGCTAATAATCTCACATAGTGACTGCAAGGAGCGAATATGTTATCATCTAGAAAACAGAAGATACTAAGGGCGGTTGTAGATGAATATATCAAAGGTGCGTCTCCTATTTCATCTGGTGAGATTAAAAACAAATATTTTGATGATGTAAGTGCCGCAACTATTCGCACGGAGCTATCAACTCTTGAGGATATGGGTTATTTGTTGCAACCACATACATCCTCAGGAAGAGTACCATCGCCTTTAGCATACAGGTTTTATGTCGATAACTTTTTGCATAGCAAATCGCTTGGTCCTGAAGAAATCGAGGCCATAAATGCTTCTTTTAATAATAAGTTTCTAAAGGTGGAAGAAATTGTTAAAACTGCGGCGAAAGTTATAAGCGATATAACCAATTACACATCTGTTATTGTGCTTAAAAACATAAACAAAGTTTTAATTAAAGGTATTAAAATTATAGCTCTTGATAACACATCTGCTTTAGTTATAATCATAACAGACAGTGGCATCATACGAGATAAAGTTATCTTAGTTAATGCAGAAGATGAGAGTTTTCTAAACGATGCTACTGTATTGATTAATAAAATCTTCGCAGGCCGCACCCTAGGCGATGTAAAAACCAAAGCTGCTTCATCTAGAGTTGATGCAGAACTTAATGCTTTTAAAGAACTTTTAAACAGTGTTATGAATATTTTACTATCCTATGAAGAGGAAGAAGATTCAATAATTACTGAAGGCGAGAAAAAGGTATTAGATTATCCAGAGACAAGTTTGGAAAGTGCTAAAAACTTTTTTTCTGTAATAGATGATAAAAAATCTATTTCAGCATTAATATGCGACGATGCCGATATAGAGTTCTCACTTAAAATTGGCAAGGCTGAGACACACGGAATTGACAAATGCGCAGTCGTAACTGCTAAATACACAATTAATGGTAAGGAAATTGGTCATGCTGGTGTTATAGGCCCTGAACGAATGGATTATTCAAAAGTTATTTCAGTTTTGTCTTATGTTGGAAATACAATCAATTCGATTATGGAAAACAAGGACGAAGAGGATTTAGACTAATCATTTATTGATTAGCTTAATTCATAAATATAAATCATTAAAAGGAGGTAATTGTAATGAGCAGAAAAAAAGACAAAACAAACGAGAATTTAGATGATATCAAAACCTCTGATGCTGTGTCAACTGCTAGTGAAGAAATTAAAGAAGAATATGCTGATGCCGAAGTGGTTTCAGATGAAAAGGCTCTAGAATACTTAGCTATGGCACAAAGAGTTCAAGCTGAATTTGAAAACTACAGAAAGCGAAATAACGAAAGTGTGCGACTAGCAAAAATTGATGGAGGCAACGATGTTTTAATGAGTATCTTGCCAGTAATAGATGCAGTTGATCGTGCACTATCTATTCTAACAGAAAAGACATCGATTGAGGGAGTGTCCCTTATTCGAAAACAACTAGCTTCAATACTTACAAAATATGGAGTTGTCGAAGTAGGTGAAGTAGGCGATGTTTTTAATCCAGACTTTCATAATGCTGTGATGCGTGAAGAAAATAGTGAAAATTCTGGTAAAATCATTGAAGTACTTCAAAAAGGTTATTCGCGTAATGGTAAAATAATTCGTTATGCGATGGTAAAAGTAGCTGATTAGCGTAATGCGGTTACTTTAGATACAATATTTACGCTAACACATTAAAAATATTTTAAATTTGAAAAGGAGGCTATTAACATGGCAAAAATAATTGGTATAGATTTAGGAACAACAAATTCCTGCGTAGCTGTTATGGAAGGCGGCGAAGCTGTAGTAATCCCAAACGCAGAGGGTGCAAGAACAACACCTTCAGTAGTTGGATTCAAAAATGATGGTGAGAGGTTAGTAGGACAGGTTGCAAAACGACAGGCTGTCGTTAACCCAGATAAAACAATAACTTCAATAAAAAGAGAAATGGGTACTGGTTATAAAGTAACCATAGATGGAAAAAAATACACACCCCAAGAGATATCTGCAATGATACTCACAAAACTTAAAAATGATGCGGAAGCATATTTAGGCCACAAAGTAACACAGGCTGTTATCACTGTCCCTGCATATTTCTCTGATAGCCAAAGACAGGCGACAAAGGATGCTGGTAAAATAGCTGGTCTTGAGGTGTTAAGAATAATAAATGAACCTACAGCAGCCGCATTAGCATATGGCCTAGATAAAGATGAAAACAAAGCACAAAAGATCTTAATTTATGATCTAGGTGGTGGCACATTTGACGTATCTATATTAGAATTAGGCGATGGCGTATTCGAAGTATTAGCTACCAATGGCAACACTCGCTTAGGTGGTGACGATTTTGATAAGGCTATTATGGATTATATCGTATCTGAATTCAAAAAGAACGAGGGCATCGATTTATCAAAAGATAAAATGGCAATGCAACGCATCAAAGAAGCAGCGGAAAAAGCTAAAATTGATTTGTCAGGTATTACTAAAACCAACATAAACCTACCATTCATAACCGCTGGTTCAAATGGACCTCTTCATATTGATATGGACTTAACAAAGGCCAAATTTGATGATATGACCGCTGAATTAGTTAAAAAGACTATAGCTCCAACTATAGCTGCAATGAAAGACGCGAAGTTGTCCGCTAGTGACTTAAATAAAGTAATATTAGTCGGTGGATCAACACGTATTCCAGCTGTAGTAGACGCTGTACGAAGCATTACAGGAAAAGAACCATATAAAGGCATAAACCCAGACGAATGCGTAGCGCTTGGTGCTGCCATCCAGGGTGGTGTTTTAAGTGGTGATGTAAAGGACGTTTTATTACTTGACGTTACACCTCTATCATTAGGTATTGAAACTCTTGGTGGTGTATGCACTGTATTAATAGAGCGTAATACTACAATTCCAACAAAGAAATCAAAGATATTCTCAACCGCATCAGACAATCAAACCTCGGTTTCAATACACGTACTGCAAGGTGAGCGCGCCATGGCAGCTGATAATAAGACACTTGGTAATTTTGAATTAACAGGAATACCTCCAGCAATGCGTGGTGTACCACAAATAGAAGTAACATTTGATATTGACACAAACGGCATCGTTTCCGTATCTGCACTCGATAAGGGTACTAACAAATCTGCTAATATCACTATAACCGCTTCTACTAATTTATCTGAATCTGATATCGACAAAGCTGTTAAAGAAGCTGAAAAATATGCTGATGAAGACAAAAAGAGAAAGGAAGAGATTGAACTCAAAAACACTGCAGAACAATTGATCCTTACAACTGAAAAAACTTTAAATGAATCTGGTGACAAACTATCTGATGAGGATAAAGCCGCATTGTCTGAGGCGATTTCAACTGCTAAAGAAAAGTTAAAGGATGCAAATTCAACAGACTCAATAAAAGCAGTTACAGAAGAACTAAGCAAAACAATAAATCCAATCTTCTCAAAACTCTATCAAAATGTCCCACCACAAGGCGAGTATACAGGTGATAGCGCGGATAATTCAGGTGAATCTACAATAAACGTAGACCCAGACGATATAAACTAGTTATTAACCATATACACATGGGAATCTAACTTAAGTATCTTTTGCAGATATCCAAATGGATCTAAAAGTCCATTTGGGTCTTTGCATAAAATATCGTTTAAATTAAACAGGAGGTAAACTAGAGAAATGGCAGCAGATTATTATAAGGTTTTAGGGGTTGATAAAAAAGCAAGTAGTGATGAAATAAAATCAGCATACAGAAGATTAGCAAAAACCTATCATCCAGATGTGTTCGCAACCGCAACGGAGGTCGAAAAAAATAACGCAGAAAAAAAATTCAAAGAAGTGCAGCATGCATACGATGTCTTGTCAGACCCGCAGAAAAAAGCAGCCTTCGATCATTATGGTGATGAGGAAGGCCCACAAGCCAGCGGTTTTGGCGGAGGAAGTTCAGGTTTTACATCTAGTGATGTGTTTCATGACCTTTTTAATGCGTTTGCAAATGCAGGTCATGGCAGAAACAGAAATTCCGCATCACAAGGCGATCATTTAGAATATCCACTAAACTTAACATTCAAAGAAGCTTATGAAGGTGTTGAAAAGGAACTTACCTTTTTCCGCATTGAAAATTGCACATCCTGCAAAGGGACAGGAGCCAAAAACGCAAATGCTTTCAAAATCTGCACAAAATGTAATGGCCGTGGAAAAATCACAGTGGGCTCTAGAACTATTTTGGGTTATATGAACGTTGAGACTGTTTGCGATTTATGCGGTGGAACTGGTAAGATAATAACTGAAGTATGCCCAGAATGTAGAGGTAAAGCTCAAAACAAGGTTAGACGTTCACTAAAAGTAAAGATTCCAGGTGGCGTCGATAATGGACAAACCTTGACAATTTCAAACGAAGGTTCAGCTGGGAAAAATGGTGGGCCAAACGGAAATCTCTTCGTTTTATTTAAAGTAGCATCACACCCGTTGTTTGAGCGAGCTAATTACGATTTAAAAATGACACTCCCAATTACCGTATTAGATGCAATCCTGGGATGCACTGTAGAGGTTCCAACAATGTCCTCACCTGTTAAGGTTGTTATTCCTGAGGGAACAGAAGACGGTGCAATCATACGCATCAAAGGGCGTGGGATGAAGCATGTTGGCCGTGATGCTTATGGAGACATGTATGTTAAAGTCACTCTAGACATTCCAAAAGGCATTTCACATAAACAAAAGAAACAAATTAAAGAACTAGAAGGCATTTTTTCTGATTGTAAATATGAGAAAATGGAAAAATATCGTAAAAAACTTCGAGATATTTAATTTTATTATGAATATTTGCATTAATTTGTATAAATTTAATGTAATAATTCGTTTTTTGTGTTATAATATATAAGTAATTTAATCAAAAATCATCAAGGATATTTTATTACCATGACTCACTCAACAGAATCAGGACAATCTACTAATATGATTCCACAATCTATTTTGCTAATTACGACTCCATCACAATATAGTGATTTCGTTTCAGTTGCTTTGTTTGAACAAGGGGCAGAAGGTGTCGAAGTCAAAAACGCATATCAAATTTTTAAAAACAAAATCCCTGAAACCTATGTGGACTATGTTACTGCTGATAATGAAACAATAGATCCACACGCTTCGCATACATTATCCGCAATTTTTCCAAGTGATAAAGTTTCTGAAATAATTGATGGTGTTAAAAACTATCTATCAGAAATATCTGATCTCGATATTGAGCGCGTCAATTTTCGTACCGAATGTTATAGCGAAATTGATTGGTTAAAAGAATGGAAAAAATGCTACAAGCCATTCACTATTGGAAGAACAACTGTTGTGCCCAATTGGATGAAGCCACCAAACAATTCAAAAACACCAGTCTTCATAGAACCAGGAATGGCATTTGGAACAGGCCAACATGTTACAACTAAACTTTTGTTGAAACTCTTGAACAAATACAAGTTCCGCAATAAAATTGTCCTAGATATTGGAACAGGAAGCGGAATATTGGGAATATCTGCAGCTCTCCAAGGTGCCAAACATGTTTATATGAATGATATTGATCCAGTCGCAGTGGCTTTAGCTACTGAGAATGCTAAACTAAATAATGTTCTTGACAAGGTGACAATCCAACACGCTGACCTTGCAATGAACGCCAATTTCCCAATTGACCTTGTGCTTGCAAATTTAACAGCTGATCTACTAATTAGATTATCACAGCAACTAAAGCCTAAAATGAATTTGTGTAGTCATGTTTTCTGTTCTGGAATTTTGATTGATTATAAAAAAGAGGTTATTAAATCTTTTTATAAAAATGGCTTTGAACTCAAGAAAGAACTCGAAGATGGCGAATGGTGTGCAATGATTTTTAACTCATAAATCAAAATTCTACGATCATCATACTTAAAGATTATTTACCAGAGTCTATATGGATGAAACATTAAGAAAACCTCATGCAGTAGTCTTCAATATCGGTTGTAAATCAAATCAATACGATTGTGACTTGTTAACAAGCGAACTAATTAAGCGTGGGTATTCTGTCAGTGATAAGTTAGAAACAGCTGATATCTACATAACCAATACTTGCGCAGTAACAAGCACAGCTGAGAGCAAATCAAGACAAATCATAACAAGAATCCGCAAATTAAATCCGAGCGCGCAAATTTATGTTTTTGGATGCGCTTCTGTTAAAAACAAGGATTTTTATGAGCAACGCAATCTCACTTTTGTCGGTGGAATCGATTATGTTGAGATATTAAAAGCACTTGATTCAAACAAATCAAAACAGACTAATTCAATCTTAGTTCCTTCTTCTCTTAGAACTAGAACTTATGTCAAAATCCAAGATGGTTGCGACAACTTCTGCTCATATTGTATTATATCTAGACTTAGAGGCAAACCCAGATCAAAACCTATATCACAAGCAACTGATGAAATTATTAAAGTTTCACAAAAATCTAGTGAGATTGTTATAACAGGGATTAATCTCTCTTTGTATGGCATAGATACTTGTGAATCACTTGCAGGTTTGATAGAGAATATATCAGAGGTTAATTCTCGTATTCGCTTGAGTTCTTTCTACCCAAATGGCGTTAACAAAGAACTCTTGGACGCTCTGTTTAGTTTGAAAAACTTTTCACCCCACTTTCATTTATCACTCCAACATGGTGACTCTAAAATATTAAAAGATATGAATAGAGGTTATACAGCTGATGACTACCAAAGAAAAGTTAATCTAATTCGCGAATACGATAAAAATGCCGCAATAACAACTGATATTATCGTAGGATATCCAACTGAGGATGATAACGCTTTTGCAAAGTCATATGATTTTGCAAACAGCATAGGGTTTTCTGATATTCATATATTTCCTTTTTCACCAAGGCCAGGAACCCCAGCTTGCTTGCTTCAAAAATTGCCTGGTGATATTTTAGAGCTTCGCGTTAAAAAAATGACAGCACTAAAAAATGATTTAAAAACAAATTACCTGCTCGCCAATTTAAACATACCGCAGAACGTTATATTCGAAAAGCAAGGTGAAATATCTGAGGGCTATTCACAATACTACATTAGAATTTATGCCGATACCGTGCAAAAAAATGGGATGGTCATGCCATGCGAACTATACAAAAATGGCCTCATAGGAGATATTATTTAAAATGCAAAACTGTATTTTCTGCAAAATAATTGAAGGCAAAATTCCTTCAACAAAAGTTTATGAGGATGATGATATTATAATCATAAAAGATATAGCACCTCAGGCCAAAATCCATCTTGTTTTAATACCCAAAGAACACTATGCTAATATACTCGAAATGACTGAAAGCCAGTCGCTTATACTTGGTAGATCTTTTAAAAAACTATCCACTATTGTCAATGACCTCGGCCTTTCAGATGGTTTTCGAATAGTTTCTAATAAAGGTTACAATGGATGCCAGAGCGTTGACCACCTACATATACATATTCTGGGTGGCGAAAAACTAACCGAAAAATTTGGACACTAGTTTTTGACGTTAATCTGTAACTTTTAATCATTAGCACGGATTTTCATAGTCAAAATTATCTTAATAAACATTTTTGGAATTTATCTTGCATAAGGATTTTTTTGGAATACAATCAAACATTTTTGGAATTTCAGGCCTGATATTTTTTTTAAT
>JAIRKT010000113.1 GCA_031259965.1 Christensenellaceae bacterium
TATAACAAAAAAAAATTGCCCAGTCAAGCAATTTATAGTAGTTTTTTTGTTATTTCTGAAAAAAATTATAAATAAGTTCAAATTTAAAATTTCATATAAAATTAAAGCTATGACCTAATATCAAGAAGTTAGGGTTTAATATAATAGGGTTGTGAATGGATGGATTCCAGAGTGGTTAAAGGGTGCAGATTGTAAATCTGCCGTTATTGACTTCGGTGGTTCAGATCCACCTCTATCCACCATTATATTTTAGGAGAATTTCTATAATTTGAGTAAAAATTTATTTGAAATATTAAGGGAAAGAGGATATTTTTATCAATCTACAAACATAAAGAGAATTGAAAGACTTTTAACATGTGAAAAGCCTTTCACGTTTTATTTAGGGATTGATCCGACCGCTGATAGTTTACACATTGGACATTTTTTTGCTTTGATGATGTTTAGATATTTACAAGATGCAGGCCATAAAGGAATCATTGTAATTGGAGGTGCAACTGCTCTTATTGGTGATCCAAGTTGTAAAAGCGACATGCGGAAAATGCTTACCAAAGAGCAAGTACAACATAATCTAGAAGAGGTTAAAGAAATTGTAAGAAGATTTGTAAGAACCGATGAAACTAATCCTGCAATAATATTAGATAATGCTGATTGGTTGAATGATTCATATGTAAATTTTATGAGAACCATAGGTATTCACTTTAATGTTAATAAAATGCTAGCTGCAGAAACCTATGCAAACAGATTAAAAAATGGTGGATTGACATTTTTAGAAATGGGTTATATGTTATTGCAAGCATATGATTTTGTATATTTAAATGCTAACTATGGTTGTTCTCTTCAAATTGGTGGAAGTGATCAATGGGGGAATATAGTCGCTGGATTAACTTTAAATCGAAAACTTAAGAATTTAAAAGAAGATTTAGACAGCGAAAATGATTTACTGGGTTTAACCTGTCCATTGTTACTCTCTAAAGATGGGAAAAAGATGGGAAAAACCGAGAGTGGAACTTTATGAGTTGCAAGGGAAAAGACGACATGCTATGATTTTTATCAATATTTTTATAATGTCCAAGATAGTGATGTGGAAATGCTATTAAAATTATTTACGCGTCTTTCTATACCTGAAATAAATAGTCTTATTAATAGTGATATTGTATTGGCAAAAAAAACTATGGCTTATGAAATTACTAAGTTAGTACATGGTGAAACAGAAACAAAAAAAGTAGTTGATTCATTAACTTCATTATTTGAAACTAATTGTAATTCTAATGACGATATGCCTATAGTAGAAATTGTTGTTAATGAAAACAATATTTCTTTAGTTGAGCTAATAGTACAAAGTAACTTTATACCATCAAAGAGCGAAGCACGAAGATTGATTAATCAGAACGGATTATCCCTAAATGGTAAAAAGGTTACTGATGTGAATGAAGTGATAAACATTGACAATTTAGATCAAAAAGAAATGATTTTTAAAAAAGGAAAGAAAACATTCATAAAAATAAAATTACAGAGAATAACTGAAAGTTACAGTTTGAATAGTTAAATCTCACAACAGATGTTTTTGAGGAAAATTAGCATTTTTCACCAGGCCCTTTAAATATTCCGCAAAACTAAATTACTTTTTAATAAATTTGACAATTACTTTTCTTGTCTTTATAATTTAAATAACTTGTGGAGGCAATAACATGGATCCTGCTATCATACCACGAAATAACTATTTAGAATCACTTATTAGATTAAAAGACTTACAGATTATAAAAGTAGTAACAGGGATAAGGCGCTCTGGAAAATCAACCTTGTTTGAAACATATAGAGACTACTTGTTTTCGTTAGGTATAGAAACGAATCAAATTATATTCCTTAATTTAGAGCTTTTAGAATTTTCATCTTTATGTACTTGCCACGCTCTTTACGAACATATTATTGGTCGTCTTGTTCCAGATAAAATGAATTATGTGTTTATTGACGAGGTTCAAATGTGCGCGGAATTTCAACGCGCTATTAATTCTCTGTTTGTAATGAAAAATGTTGATGTATACGTTACAGGTTCTAACTCATATTTTTTTTCTGGCAAATTGTCCACTCTTCTTTCTGGAAGATATATCACAATAGAAATGCTGCCACTATCATTCTCAGAGTATTTTGCTTACAGCAAAGAGAGTGACGATCAAAAGTCTTTCCGTGAATATATGCAATTTGGGGGATTCCCATTTACTCTGCAATGCAAAAAAGACGATTTAGTTATTCGACAATACCTTGAGGGTGTATATAACACAATTATTAGAAAAGACATCATTGAAATGAATAAAGTCCATGATCTGATGGTTTTAGATAGTGTTGTAAAATTTATATTCGACAACGTTGGCAATATAACCACTCCAAAAAAAATTAGTGACACACTAACCTCAAATGGTCGCAAAATCTCACAACCTACTGTCGAAAAGTTTCTGCAATTTTTATGCAATAGTTTTATTGTTTATCAAGCAAATAGATATGACGTAAAGGGTAAGCAATATTTAAAAAGTCTATCAAAATATTATTTAGCTGATATGGGATTTAGAAATTTTCTATTAGGCTCACGCAATCCTGATACTGGACATGTTATAGAAAATATTGTTTATCTTGAACTCCGTCGTAGAGGATATCAAATATATATTGGAAAAGTTGATAATATGGAAATTGATTTTGTAGCTGTTGATCAAAGAAAAACAATATATATTCAGGTCGCCGAAACAGTTCGTGATCCTATAGTTTTAGAAAGAAAACTTGCACCTTTGCGTGCGGCAAAAGACTACCATAGAAGAATCCTTTTAACTAATGATTATGATTTAAATCCCACTTATAATGGTATTGAAAGTCTAAATGTTGTTGATTTTCTCCTTGGAAATCATGTATAGATTTATATTTTCTAGTTTTTTAACTATGGATTTGTTCTTCTGTTTACACAGAAATTTTAAAAATAGTTTATTCTGTTTAAGAATTTTGAGATTCAGGTTTACCTATTAATGTTTATTTTAAAGTTTTAAAAAAATTGCATCTTTTATGTTTGCATAAATTTGCAAATTTGGATATACTATATATGTACTAGATGGGGAGCTAGCGGTGCCCTGTAACCTACAATCCGCTACAGTAGGATCGATCGCCCGCCGAGGGTTATTATATGGAAAGCCGGTTGTAGCAAGGGATGTTGATGTCAAGGTCTTGTGCAACTTCTGTGTTGTGAACCGTGTCAGGGTTGAAATAGCAGCACTAAGCAATTACTGGGTGTGCCACGAGGAAGCTTTGAAGGAGTAACCTACTATAATGTCGATTCGGTATAGTTTCACAGAGCGGGTGTACTTTAAAATTCACTTTACAGAAGTATATCTTCTTTTTTTATTGCCTTTTTTAATTTTTGGAGTGCCGCCTTTTCTATCCTTGATACATATGATCTTGAGATCCCCAATTTTTTTGATACTTCTTCCTGAGTTCTGGAAGTTTCATCTTCCAAACCAAAGCGCATATAAATTATATCCCTCTCTCGCTTTTTTAAATATTTGCTGATTAATTGTTTAAGCAGATTGCTTACCATCCCAAATTCAATTTTTTTATACACAGATTCTTCTTCTATTGAAAGGATATCAATTAATTTTGTTTCGTTTCCATCACTATCGCAACCCCTTTTTTCATACAATGACACTTCTCCTTGTGTTCGCTTAAATGCGCGCATAGTCATTAATATTTCGTTTTCGATACATCGACTTGCATATGTTGCAAGTTGAACACCTTTGCTAGATTTGTATGAATTTATAGCTTTTATTAGTCCTATTGTCCCTATGGAAATAAGGTCCTCCCTGTCTGGATAATTTGTATATTTTTTTGCAATAAAAACAACTAGTCTTAAATTGTGTTTTATTAATGTATCTCGTGCTTCTAAATTGTTTTCCTCCTTAAAAAGTCGCAAATACTCTGCCTCCTTCTCAGGTGATAGAGGATGAGGGAACGATTTAGTGTTTTCGAGTTTGGAAGTAAAAAGTATTATGCTACTTAACATAGCAAAAAGGCCCTCTAAAAGAATTCGACACCTCCCAGATATTATATAATATGCCGACTATATCCAAAAGTTGACAATATTCAAAGCTGCATTGTTTATATTATAGCTATGTTATTATTTGAATAAAATGTGAAAGGCGTTTTTACTATAGTTTGATTTAATTCGTGAAAGAAATGATTTTGTGGGAATGAAAATGAAATACTATCTGCTGTAAGGCATTGTACCTCAATTCCAAATTTTTTATTTACATCAAACATTCCATATTTAGTGTCACCAATTATAGGATATCCTAAAAAAGCAAGATGCGCTCTTATCTGATGAGTACGTCCAGTTTTTAGAACTATTTCTAGTAATGTGGTCTCGAGACCCTTCTTTGCTGGTTTTATGATAGTCCTTATTGTTTTTGATCTTTCATTTGGTAATAAGGAAACATAACTTTTGTTAATATCTAAATCCTTTGTAATATAGGCATCAAATGTGCCTTCTAGAGTACAATTGCCATATACTAAAGCTAAATACTTTTTCTGAACGCTTCCCTTACAAAATGCATCAATCATATGCTTTAGTGCATTTTCAGTTTTTGCGAGGATTATTAAACCATCTGTATTGAAATCTAGACGGTGTGCTAGCTGGTAATTGTCGCCATAGAACTCCGCTACTTTGTCTCTAAATGTTTCAGAAGAAATTTGTTTGGGTTTATAAAAAATTGTTATTTCCTTTTTGTCAAAAACTAGCATGGGTTTTTTTGATTGGACTTTGGTATATACAACCACTTCATCACCCGGTAATAATGTTATGTCTTTTGAAACCCTCACATCATTAACGCGTATATCTTTTTGTTTAAGTAGCCGTCGAATTATGGTAAAACCTATCCCCATATCTATTGATAAAAATTTGGTAAGTTTGCAGCTTTTAACGCATGATTTCTTAATCATTTTGCTGATGGTCCTTTCCCATAGCTGTGTTGTTTAAAAATACATCTATCGCGTTTCTTAAAGTAACTAAATCTGCAAATTGCAGATGAACTGACGCAAATCTAACATAGGCTACACCATCAACACTTTTTAATTCATTCATTACCATGTCGCCTATCTGTTTAGAGGATATCTCTTGGAGCATACTATTAGTTATCTTTTTTTCCACATTCCTAACCATATCTTCAATTTGAGTGGTTGTAACTGGCCTCTTTTCACATGATTTTAGAATACCATTTTTAACCTTATTAGCGTCAAACTGTTCCATGGTTCCATTTGCCTTGATTACCATAGCTGGCACTATTTCAATTCTCTCATGTGTAGTATAACGCTTGCCACACGCAACACACTCGCGCCGCCTGCGGACAAGTAAACCATCCTCGGAAGCCCTCGAATCCATCACTCTGCTTTCTAGGAGAGCGCAAAAAGGACATCTCATTAGTAAAACCTCTACAAGATATTATCAGAACTTTTTAAAAAAGTAATTATTAATGATTGTATCGCCAAAGGTATTTATTACAACAACTCATCTTTAAAAATAAAAATTCTTATCATTGAAACGGAATAAAACACAAGCATTTTGATTTGATTCTAACAAAACTGCAAATTAACAATGAGTGCAATACTTTTCTGATTTCATGCTGTAATTTAGGCGACATATTCGTTCATTTGCATGCATGCTAAGTTTTAGTTTTGTTATACTTTATGATTTAACTGCTATACTAGCCGGTTTGAATAGTTATAACCAATTTTACTAAATAAAAGAATCTATGCATGCTACATTGATAACATTAAAACGCTTATAGATTTTGTTTTATGTGCCCGTTTTGTTGCACAAAAACAATTATAAGAACGCTTTAATTATTTGTTACTAAACTACTTTAGTGAAAGCCCTCAAAAGAGGGCTTTCAAATCTAAATATTATAGTTTAAAGAATGAAGAGAAAATGAGACCAAATATTGCTAATACTACTATTACCCAGTAAATAATGTACCAAGTTTGACCTAGTCCCTTTGCAAAATTATGTGCAGCCAATGCTATCGTGAACAACAAGAATAAATCCTTGATAAACAAGAGCGCCATAGCAGCACCGCCCAATAATCCAAAACCATACAACAACCACAATATAGCTGTCAATATCAGAGTAATGAAAGCAGAAAACGCAACGATTTGATTTTTGCTAATCGCTTTTGACTTTTTTGCCATAAAAAATCTCCTATGAAAATTTATTTACATTTAATTATACATTATCTTGCAATAAAATTGCAACATTTTTTTATACTTTAAAATTTATCACCAAAAGATAAATAATTCTTTGAATTATGTTAAATCCCTAGCTATCAAACACCAAAAACCGACATGTATGCTGCAATTTTGCTAATGCAATAAAAAAAGTGATTATCTTATAATTTTTACCTGCTCTCTTTAGTTTGTCTATTTTCATTTTTTGTCGCAACAAAGACAATTAGTGTTTTAGACAATCTTATAGTTACATCGATTTTTTTAAAATTTCCAGGCCTCTTATTAAATCTACTTTTGCAGTCCATCCTACTAACTCTTTAATTCTATCAGCATTAAGCACTGACCGTCTAATATCACCCAGTCTAGGTCCTACTACATTTATTGGCTGCTTAGAACCAAAAACTTTTAATATTGCCTCATAAATATCCATCATTGAAACTTCTACACCTGTTCCAATGTTAACAGCGCAATTAACTGGCTTATTTGTTAAAAGCATGTTTGCAGCTACAACATCTTCTACAAAAACATAATCACGCGTACACCCTCTCGGCATATCAGGATATGTCATTAAAGTTGATGGTCTGTTGTTTAAGACATTACCAACGAAAATTGGAATTACTCCACATTCACCATCAGGAATTTGTCTTGGCCCATATATGTTTGCATATCTTAAAATTGAATATGAATAACCAAAAAGTGTGGAATAAATTTTAACATAATTTTCGCCCGCAAATTTAGTAACTGCATAGGGGGATTCAAGTGAAGGATAATCTGTTTCACATGAACGCTCTGAACCCTCTATTGCTTTTGACAGAGCACCACCTGAAGAAACGTAGAGAAAATTTTCTATCTTGTAGCTTTTAATTAAACCAATAATGTTTAAAAGACCACGTATGTTTTTGTCAGCATCTTCTTGTGGTTCGTCTAAGGAATGTGGCACCGATTTTTGTGCTGCATGATGGCATACAATATTAGGCCTAAATTTTGCAAAAACCTCAGTTAGTGCAGACAAATCACGTATGTCACACTGATAGAAACTAAAATTTTCACTTTTCTTTGCGTTTTCTAAATTTGAAATACGTCCTGAACTTAAATCATCGACCACTGATACGGAATATCCTTCTTTTAGATAAGCCTCTGTTACATGTGAACCTATAAAACCCGCCCCGCCTGTCACTAATACTTTTTTTTGCATTTTAATCTCCATTAAAATTTGTTGTCTTTTTTTTGCATTTATAAATGCATCATAAACAATCTTTGTAAAATAATTTTATTATATTATATTTTTTTGCATCACATTTATTCGGTATTTAGAACAATATGTGTAAATTTTTGTATGTTTATCTTTTATATTATATTCTATATTGCAATACAAGTCAAACAAAAGTACGATTAAAATATTTAATTACAATGCTCAAATATCAAAGCCAACATCATATCAAACAACTAACTTAAACATAACTAATCTTTTAAAGTGTACTATTTTAAAATGATATTGTTGGTGCGCAGGTTAGATAATTGTCTTTTGTTCTAGAACTCTTGTTTGTCTTTTTTTTCTCTATAATTTAAAATCTCTTAAAGTCACGTTTTTTATAGCTTCACTATAATTTCATTTTCTAATATTTCCACACTACCATCTATATCAACATATCTGTTAAACAGGAATTATCACTATTTTAATATGCATTTAAAACAATCTATGTTTACAAAATTATATAGCTACTTTGTTTAATAAAATTCCAAATATTTATGCCAAATCCCACTATTTAAATTTAAATGTGCCAAAATAGTTAAATTTGCTAACAAATTTTTCACTAATGTTATTAAAACTACACATTTTTATTGCATTTGTGGTATAATATATAAAGTGATAATTCTAATCAAATTATATTAACATCAAATTTCATACTTTTGGAGTAACTAAATTGAAATCGATAAAATATAGCAACTCAGCTGCAAAATCAAATAAATTAAAACTAATGCATCTTGTTCTTGCTTTACTAATGTTAATCTGCTTAACTTTCACATTACTTTCATGTGGATTGTTCAACTTTGACGATAATTCGTCTACAATAGATTCTACTGAATCTATTGATTTATCAGATCTAAACATTAAATTTAATTTAGTTGATGAACCTGTACCGCCAAACAGCCCGATTGTTATGGTAGTAGAGGCCATTCATTCTTCAGTCGTTGAAATTACTGTATCTTCATATTCTTCTAGCAGTTCAGGTAGTGGCGTTATTGTAGCTGAAGATGAGACATATTCATATATTCTTACTTGCTTTCATGTGGTCGAAAATGCGTCTAGGAATGGTATTAAAGTTACATTGACAAACGATTCGAAATATACGGCCACTTACGTTGGCGGAGACTACGCAGAGGATATTGCTCTTCTTCGCATCAAAGCCACCAATCTAAACATCGCATCAACTCGTAATGTCGGAAATTCACCAATAAAACTAGGAGAGGACGTAATTGTCATAGGCAATCCGCTTGGCACATTGGGTGGAACTGTTACTCGAGGAATAATAGGTGGATTGGCGCGCGAGATATCTGTCTCTGGATTTACATTAACTGTGTTGCAAACAGATGCATCTATAAATTCTGGAAATTCTGGCGGCGGAATGTTTGATTCTAGTGGCCTTCTGATTGGAATAATAAATGCAAAAAGCGCAGCAACTAATACTGAAGGTTTAGGGTTTGCTATCCCTATCGAAATTGCATTACAAGTTGTTGAAAAACTATTAGCATAATTGTTTTTATTGTATACTCATTTGAGCATTAGCTACTAAAATAGCTAATGCTCCTTTAACCGACAAAGAGATCTGTTAACAGATCCCTTTGTCGGTTAATTTTAAAGTTCTATATTTTTTTATGCAAATACAATTTAATATTTTAGCGCTTATTTATTTGACTATTAACAACTTCTTATGTTAAAATAGAAAATCTTACTTTTTTATAGTAAAGCTAACTGCTTACACTGGAGGAATACTCAAGTGGTCGAAGAGGCGTCCCTGCTAAGGATGTAGGACTGTCATGGTCGCCTGGGTTCAAATCCCAGTTCCTCCGCCAGATGTGTCATTAACCGAACTCTCGGTTGATGACACTTTTTCGTTTATATCGTCCTTTGTTACGGTCTCTTTTCCATTTTTGTCGCCGACATTGAATATTATGGCTGTTCTGTCGTCATAGCAGAAGATGGCGTTGACATAGTGGTCTATCAAATACTTCTGATACTCGATGTCGTTTATGTCGCCGCTTGCAACTTCGCCTATATAGTCAAGCAAATCTTTCTTCGTAACCATTAGGACTTTTTCAAGCGAAAGTTTAGCATACTCGTTTTCCAAGTCCGAAAGTAATGCGGCTAATTCCTTGCTGCGTTCATTGCAACTGTCAATCAATAATTGATTGCCCTCCGCAACGGCTTTCACATACGCCGCCGTAAAGTCTTTTATCTCTTTTTTGGTGTTAGTGATTTTGACTTCAACCCGCTTTAACTCGCTGTCGTCAACCTTGCTTTCATAGTAAACGATTATGTCGTCAACGACTTTTTCAATAAACGCTTTACTCGTAAAGAAATTGCGCGTCTGTTCGGCAACATACAATTCCAAGTCATTTTTAATCTCTCGCTTTTTATCGCACTTGTTTTTACGAATTGACTTGCAAACATAGTAATAGTGAGCCGTTCCCGTTTTGCTTCTGCCGCCGTCCGAAACCATATGAGTACCGCAATGTCCGCAAAACAGTTTGCCCGTGAGTATGTAAGGCTCGCGCTCGACTTCGGGGCGTTGGAAATAACGGTTGTGAAAAAGCCTGTCTTGTACCTTTGCAAAAGTCTCTTTGCCTATTATAGGCGGATACATATTGCCGCAAACTCTGCCGCCGAAACCTACGATTTAACAAACATAAACTCCGCCGAAAATAAAGACCTATTTGAGTTTCACAGCAACCGCCCGTTCTTTAAGGATTTACAAAGCATTGAAAAATACTTCCACAACCTGAAAGAGTTTAGCGGACTGAAATACGCAATCTATCAATACGAGCAGGGTGAGAACGACACAAAGCACATTCAAGGTTTCGTCATCTACAAAAACAGCAAACGCTTTGTAAATGTCAAACAAGACTTCCCCACAGCCCACATAGAACCCGCAAACGGCTCTAACACCGATAACCGCAACTACTGTACCAAAACCGACACCCGAATTGCCGACCCCGTTGAAAAAGGCGAGTTTAGCGAAATGCGCTCCCGTAACGACATAAAGGAATTATTGGAAACGCTTGAACTCGGAGCAAATAACGCGCTTATAAAAAAACCTGTTTCCGACCTTCTGCGCTTTACGCACAATTCGGCGTGGACAAAATAGAAAAATTCCGTCAGGACATTTTGCAGGAACAGTACGGCAGTAAATTCCGTGAAGTCAAGGTTACATACATTTACGGCATAACCCGTCTCGGTAAAACAACCTATGTTTACGATAAATACCCGATAAAGGACATCTGCCGTGTCAACGATTACAAAGTAGGTACATTTGAAAACTACCACAGTCAAAAAGTGCTGGTGCTGGACGAGTTTACGGGCTTACTCTCAATCGCCTTTATGAACAACCTGCTTGACCGTTATCCCCTCGAACTCCCCGCCCGTTTCTCAAACCGCACGGCGTGTTTTACGGAAGTCTATATTATCTCAAACTTGCCGCTATCCGCTCTTTACACCGAAACACAAAACGCACAGCCCGAAGTCTACAAGGCTTTCACCAGCCGCATACACGAGATTATCCACTTCACCGCTCTCGGCGAATAACGCCTTGAAAAACAAGCGGACGGGCAACCGATTAAACTCAAACAAGTTGACCTTATCCCTATTGAAGATGATGAAGATTTGCCGTTTTAAGAATGATTTTTCATAGCAAGTAGCCGCTATTACTTGCGTTTTTTACAAGAAAATGATATACTTTTCAAGTATGCAGATACAAGGAGCAGTTAATGGCAAAGGCAAAAGAAAAACAAATATCACTTGAAAACATTTTGATGAATTGTCGAAATGTTTTACGCGGAAGTATTGGCGGAAACGAAAAAAACCGAGACGCCGTTATGGGCTTGGTGTTTTTGAAGTTTGCAGGTGATAAGTTTGAAAAGCGTCGTGAAGAAATAAAAAAACAGTATGGGGATATTCCTGCTTTCTTAGAAAAAGAAAGTTTTTATTTGTCCGAGAGCGTTTATTTCATAAATGAAAATGCCCGTTGGGATTGCATTGTCAAAAACGCAAGCAAAGATGATATTGCGGTTATTTTAGATACCGCTATGCGAGATATAGAAGATAAAAATCCACCGTTAAAAGGTGCTTTGCCGCAAAACTTTTATGCAAGTGCAAATGTCCGCGCAGGACAACTTAAAGGGCTTATTGACGAAATCAATAAAATAGACGAAGTGCATTTTGCCGACAAAGATTTAATTGGCAGAGTGTATGAATACTTCTTGCAAGTGTTCGCCATTGACAGCGGCGCGGGTGCAGAAAAGGGAGAGTTCTATACGCCACGCAGTATTGTTGAACTTATTGCCGAACTTATTGAGCCGTATAAAGGCGTTGTATATGACCCTTGTTGCGGTTCGGGCGGTATGTTTGTTCAGAGTTATAAATTTGTAGAAAGGCATAAGGGGAATAGTTTACACATCTCGGTTAAGGGGCAAGAGAGCAATGCCGACACTTGGCGGCTTGCGAAAATGAACTTGGCGATTCGTGGGATATCGCATAATTTGGGCGCAACCAACGCAAGTACATTTTCAAACGACCAACATAAAGATATTAAGGTAGATTTTATAATGGCAAATCCGCCGTTCAATCTTAATATGAAAAAGGCAAATGACGCATACCCTGCCAACGACCCCAGATTTAGGGGCTATGATATTCCACCCGAAAGCAACGCAAACTACGGTTGGATTTTACATATGCTTTCAAAACTTGACACCACAAACGGCATTGCGGGTTTTTTGCTTGCAAACGGCGCATTAAACGCAGATAGCGTGGAAGGTAAAATTCGTAAACAACTTGTTGAAAATGACAAGGTGGAAGCCATTATTGTCCTACCACGTGAAATGTTTTATTCAACTGATATTTCGGTTACGCTTTGGATATTGAACAACAATAAAAAAACAAGAGCGTTAAACGGCAGACAACTTCGCAACCGAGAAAACGAGGTTTTATTTATAGACTTACGCACTTGGAATAAAAATATTTATGAAAAATCTTTTGTGCAATTTAATGAAGAACAAATTGCAGGTATAAAAAATATTTATACAAATTGGCAAACAGGCGAAAATTATAATGATATTCCCGAACTTTGCAAGTCTGCCACCAAAGTCGAAATTGCAAAACAAAATTACTCTCTTGCCCCCAGTAAATATATTGAGTTTATCGACCACGATTTAGAAATTGACTACGATAAAGAAATGAAACGCGTTCAAACCGAAATGTCTGATATTATCGCCAAAGAAAAACAAAGTCAAAAGAGTTTAGAAGCCGCCTTTGCAGGTATTGGGTTTAAGATAGGTGGTGGCGACGATGAGTAAAATCTCTATCCGTTTTTTTAACGATAAGGAAGTCCGTGCCGTTTGGGAAAATCACAAATGGTGGTTTTCGGTTGTCGATATAGTTTCGGCAATTACAAATAGTCCTCGTCCGAGAGTTTATTGGGGAACGGTCAAAAACCGCCTTAAAGCGCAAGGAAATCAGTTGTATTCAAAATGCATACAACTGAAATTGAAATCGAATGACGGCAAATCTTACGCGACCGATTGCTTGACCCAAGACGACATATCGGAATTAGTCAAAAATATACCCAGCAAAAACGCTTTGAAGTTTCTCGATTGGTTCACTTACAGCGACAACACTATTGACGGACAAAGCAAGAAAAAAGCCTATACTTTTGGGGAAAGCAACCTAATAGGTAATACCGAAATAGGCAGTGTAAAGGCTCTGCAAAAAATTCACGCTTATATCTTTGGCGGACTGTACGACTTTGCCGGACAGATTCGCACTCTCACTATTTCAAAGGGCGGTTTTACCTTTGCACCGGCACAATTTTTACACCTTGCATTATCGCAAATTGAACTTATGCCGGAAACCACCTTTGACGAGATTGCCGATAAATATGTGGAAATGAATGTCGCTCACCCTTTTATGGAAGGCAACTGGCGTAGCACGCGCATTTGGCTTGACCTTATGTTCCGCCGTTCCCTAAAAAAATGTATTGATTGGAGCAAAATAAACAAAAACGATTACTTAAACGCAATGATAAAAAGCCACACCACCGACAGCACCGAAATCAAACGGCTTTTATCGGGTGCGCTCACAAATAAAATCAATGACCGTGAAATCTTTATGAAAGGCATTGACTACTCCTATTATTACGAACAGGAGGACAACAATGGCGAAATATAGATTGGGTTCATTGATAGACCTTGCGGAAGAAAAGAATAAAGACAATAAATTAGATTTGACAAATCTTAAAGGCATATCAATCAAAAAAGAATTTATTGAAACAAAAGCCGATATGGACGGCGTTTCTTTATCTAACTATTTATTGATTAAGCCAGATTATTTTGGATATGTAACGGTTACTTCACGCAATGGCGAAAAAATAACACTTGCACATAATGATACAAACAACACTTATATTTGTTCGTCATCTTATGTTGTGTTTTACATTTCAAAGCCCGACACGCTAAACAGCGATTATTTGTTTATGTACTTTAACCGCCCAGAATTTGACCGTTATTCTCGGTTTAATTCTTGGGGTTCTGCCCGTGAGACTTTTTCTTGGAACGATATGTGCGACATTGAAATTGACTTGCCCTCTTTATCCGAACAAAAAAAGTTCGTTGCCGTTTATCGTGCAATGGTGGAAAATCAACGGGCATACGAACGGGGCTTGGACGATTTGAAACTGACTTGCGACGGCTATATCGAGAAGTTACGAACGGAAATGCCGTGCGAGTTTATAGGACAGTATTTACAACCCATAATTCAAAATAATTTTGATTATACGGTGAAACATATAATGGGCGTAAATGCAAATAGTGAGTTCCAAGAAACAAAAGTAAAAATGGACGGAATAGATATTGCAAAATATACAGTAGTTTCAACCAAAGATTTTGCTTATAATCCATCTCGTATTAACTTAGGTTCGATAGCACTTTTCAAAGGAGATAAGTGTGCCGTTTCACCAATGTATGAAGTGTTTAATATAAACAATAAAGAGAAGTTATTGCCTGAATATCTAATGCTTTGGTTAAGTCGAAAAGAATTTCACCGCTCAACGCTTTTCTACGCTATTGGCTCTGTGCGAGACACTTTTAATTTAGAGTTAATGAAAGAAGTGCGAATTCCTATTCCACGCATTGAAATCCAACAAGCCATTGTTGATATTTACAACGCCTACATAACGCGCAAAGAAATCAACAAACAATTAAAAACACAGATAAAAGATATGTGCCGAATTTTAATTAAAGGCAGTTTAAGGGGGTATGCATAATAGCGGAAGAAATTAAAGGGCGGTTTAACGAATCCGAACTCGAAACCGCAATAATTCAACTATTCAAGGCACAAGATTTTGAATATACTCACGGCGATACGCTTCACAGAAAATATGAAGATGTTTTGTTAAAAGACGACCTTACGACATATTTGTCGGAACGATATAAAGGCGAAAACCTTTCACAAACGGAAATCAAAAAAATCATTGCCAGAATTGACAACGTTCCGTCCACTCCTTTATATCTTGGCAATAAAACCACCTTTGAACTTGTCAATTCGGGCTTTGACTTACTTCGCCCCGACAAATTGGCTGTGCATATTGATTACATAAACTATGACGAACCGCATAAGAATATTTTTCGTGTTGTAAATCAATTTTCCGTTCAAGGTAAAAAACTTCGCCGCCCCGATTTGCTTGTTTTTATAAACGGCATTCCCGTGGCGATTTTTGAATTCAAAACCGCAACAGAAGAAGACAAAACAATACATGACGCATATTTGCAAATTCACAACCGCTACAATCGAGATATACCCGACCTCATGAAGTATTGCTTTTTGACGGTTATAAGTGACGGAGCGAATACTAAACTCGGTACTATTTTTACGCCCTATCAATACTTTTATTCTTGGAATAAAATAAACGGAAATGAAGAAGTAAGCAACGGAATATCAGCACTTATAACAATGCTTAAAGGGGCGTTCGACAAAACAAGACTAACCGCTATAATAAAAGATTTTATTTTCTACCCCGATAATGCCCGAACGGAAACTGCAATTATTTGCCGTTATCCGCAATATTTTGCGGCAACCGCAATGCTTGATAATATTAAGGAGCATATAAAGCCAAACGGAGACGGCAAAGGCGGAACATATTTCGGTGCAACGGGTTGCGGTAAAACATATACAATGCTGTTTTTATCAAGGTTGCTCGGTAATAAAGAGCGGGAAACATTTAATAATCCGACTATTATTATAATTACCGACCGTGAAGATTTGAATAATCAAACGGCGGAATTGTTCTCATCGGCATTAACATATCTTAAAGGCACGGAACATACAATTCGTCCTATCGAAAGCAGGCAAGACCTTGCGACTGCGCTTTCTTCGGTTATAAGCGGCGGCGTTTATATTACGACTATACAAAAGTTTTGCGAAAGCACGGGGCTTATTTCCAAACGTAACAACATAATTTGTTTATGTGATGAAGCACATCGAACGCAAACAAACACGGGTGCAAAACTTAAAATAACAAACGGCGGAATTGATACAACCTACGGATTTGCTAAATATTTAAGAGATAGTTTCCCGAATGCTACTTACTGCGGTTTTACGGGTACGCCGATTGATGAAACCTTTGCCGTATTCGGTAAAGAAATCAAGGAACGCTATACCATGAAAGAAAGTAGCGATGACGGCATAACCGTGCGTATTTCTTATGAGCCTCGTTTGGCAAGAGTTATTTTAGACGGCAAGCAAGCACAAATCATTAACAAGTATTATGACAAATGTACTGATGACGGTGCAAACCCCGAACAGGTTGAAGAAAGCAAAAAAGCAATGAGCAAAATGAAAGCGGTTCTCGGCAACCCCGACAGAATAAAACGGCTTGCCAAAGATATTGTTTTTCATTACGACACTTTATGCTTCGAAAAACCAAAAGTCGTTCAAAAAGCAATGATTGTTTGTGCCGACAGAGAACTTGCTTTTTTGGTATTAAAAGAAATTGTTGCACTTCGTCCCGAATGGAACAAACCACAAAAGAGTGAAATTGAATTGCCGATTGACGAACTTGCAAAATTAGAGCCTATTGAAAAAATCAAATTTGTGGTGACACGGAGTCAAGATGACCCGAATGACCTTTATGAAATTTGCGGTACAAAAGAATATCGCCAAAAGTTGGACAGACTTTTCAAGAAAGATAACTCGAACTTCAAGATTGCTATTGTCGTCGATATGTGGATTACGGGTTTTGATATACCGAGTTTGGCGGTTATGTATATTGATAAGCCGTTGCAAAAACATACGCTTATTCAAACCATATCCCGTGTAAACCGTGTTTATGCAGGCAAGGACAAAGGACTTATTGTCGATTATATAGGCATTAAAGAAGATATGCTTGAAGCCGTCAAAAAGTACGGACAAGGCGGCGAAAGCCCGATTGACGAACTTGCGGTGTCAATAGCCGTATTCAGAAACCACATTGATTTGATAGATAGTCTGCTTGCGAATTTTAATGCCACTAAGTTTTTTGTCGGCACCCCTATCGAGCGGTTAAACTGTCTTAATTTGGCGGCTGAATATGTGCAAAGCAACAAGGAATTTGAAATACGGTTTATGGGGCTTTCTCGCCGCCTTAAAGGGGCGTATGAAATTGTTTTTCCGAGCGGCGAACTAACCGATAATGAAACCGCAAAGGCACAATTTTATTTGTCAATTCGTAGTATAATATATAAGCAAACCAAAGGCGACGCACCCGATGCCGAAGTTATGAATAGTATTGTCGAAAAAATGGTGCAAGACGCAATCACCTGCACCGGTATTGAAAATATTGTTGACGACAAAAAAATTGAAACTATAAATGACGAAGAATTTATCAAACAATTAAACGCCGTAAAATTACCGATTTCAAAATTCAATGCGCTATTGAAACTTCTTAAAAAAGCAATTTCGGGTTATGGCAGAATAAACAAAGTTAAAGCCATTGAGTTTGACAAGCGTTTGCGTGCCGTTATAGAAAACTATAACACACGGGATAAGCTTGTTTTCACAAGCGAAGTTGTCGCAGACTTTATAAACGACTTGTCGGGTGAACTGATTAAAATATTCAAAGATTTAGAAGACGATAAAACTTCTTTTGAACAACTCGGTATAACCTTTGAAGAAAAAGCCTTTTACGATATTTTGGTAAAAGTCCGTGATGAGCATAAATTTCATTATGCCGATGAAAAATGCTTAATACTTGCCAAAGAAATTAAAAAACTTGTTGACGACAAGGCGCAGTATGCCGATTATTTAGTGCGCGATGATATTCGCAATCAGTTAAACCGAGATTTAACGGTTTTGCTTTATAAAAACGGCTATCCGCCTGAATGGGACGAAGAAGTCTTCAATAAAGTTATGGAGCAAGCCGAAAATTTCAAAAAGTGGGAAGACAAATAAGGAATTGAAATATGATAAGTAAATTCAATGAAATGTATGAAGAAGCAGTTCAAACACCTAATAGCGTGAAATTTAAGGGCGAATTATATCTTGACGAAACAAATAATTTTCGCAAACTGTATTTAACACGGATCTTCACGGCATCAGTATACCTAGTTAATATAAGAAACAAAAGTCAAAAAATCCCAATTTAATTTGAAAAATCCAATATAATTCACAACATATTTCCTTTCAACCCAATTT
>JAIRKT010000008.1 GCA_031259965.1 Christensenellaceae bacterium
TAACTGCATCAATGGTAACAGGATGGGCAGAGTTAGTTGCTACAGCGGCTGATGGTGTTGAAATCACTGTAACTTATGAAGGCAAAACAGACAAAACAACTATTGATGTAGAGGAAGCAGACGAACCAGTTAAAACAGTTGAGTCAATAGTGATCAAATATTTTCCAGCAACAGTAACAGTAGGTGCTGAATTCCCATCAGATGGCGAAATCACAGTAACATACTCTGATCAATCAACTGATGATATAGCTATAACTGCATCAATGGTAACAAGATGGGCAGAGTTAGTTGCTACAGCGGCTGAAGGTGTTGAAATCACTGTAACTTATGAAGGCAAAACAGACAAAACAACTATTGATGTAGAGGAAGCGGACGAGCCAGTTAAAACAGTTGAGTCAATAGTGATAAAATATTTTCCAGCAACAGTAACAGTAGGCGCTGAATTCCCATCAGATGGCGAAATCACAGTAACATACTCTGATCAATCAACTGATGATATAGCTATAACTGCATCAATGGTAACAGGATGGGCAGAGTTAGTTGCTACAGCGGCTGATGGTGTTGAAATCACTGTAACTTATGAAGGCAAAACAGACAAAACAACTATTGATGTAGAGGAAGCGGACGAGCCCGGTGGGGAAGAATAAACACAAGATTATAAACACTCTAAATAATTTATTTTTATGAAAAGAGCCGCTTTTAGCGGCTTTTTTTTGTAGTGAAGAATCAATTGTTATACGGCCCCATAAATGAAGATTTGCTTTGGAAAAAATACTGTGGAACAATAGCATTTGCAAAACAGAAATTCTACGAACATATGTTAGTATAGTTTAAAATACTGGTTTAAATTTTGATAAAAATTTTTGTAGAAAAAATTATAAATACAGAATTCCAGCATAACATTATATGTAGAGTGAGTGTGCTCTCCATATTTAATTCAAGGATTATTGGTGGAAAATTATTTAAAAGAGTTATTAGGATTAGATATATATTTTGAAATTTTAAATTTAATACCAGTTAGCAAACTTACTGAAATTAGGATTAGACTGAAGCGTTGCATTAGTATTAGGAGCAGAAATGATCAATATAAACTAAATAAAATTGTTAATAGAAAGTTAATTGATGAAGTTATAGGACGAGTTACAAAGCATTCGCCATATGCATATAAAGATGAAATGTTATCTGGATATATTCGAGGTGAGTGTGGAATAAGAATTGGTGTAGTTGGTAGTTATGTAACTTCGCATAATAGCATATTAACTATAAAAGAGATAACATCTCTTAATATTCGTTTGCCACATGAAATAATAGGTGCAAGTTCACAGGCAAGTGAGATTCTACATGATTTTGATAACACGATAGTTATAGCACCACCTTTTGGTGGAAAAACCACGATGATACGCGACATGACCAGAGTTTTATCAGGAGATTATGATGTAGTAGTAATTGACGAGCGCGATGAGATTACAGGAGGTGGAGCGTTTGCTTTTGGTGACAAAATTGATATTGCATCGTCTATACCTAAAAATCTCATAAGCGAAGCAATAATACGTTCGATGTCTCCTGAGATAGTAGTAATGGATGAGGTATATTTAGATAGGGAGAATAATATAATAGAATACCTGTCAAAAGCTGGCATTAAAATATTAGCCGCAATTCATGGTAATGGGGATCAAGAATTCATGAGCAAATTGATGAATACAACATCGATATTTACCTATGCAATTGTATTAAGTCGAAATCCATGGCCAGGGCAAATAAAATCAATATTGAGGTTAAAATAGTGATCAAATGGATATTGATGGGTGCAATTTTTGTGCTTTCATATATAATAGGGAATAAGATAGATAGACATTATAAAAAGAGAGCTGACTATTATAATAACTTATTTGAGTTTGTCAGGCATGCTGAGAGGGAAATTACATTACTTAAAAGCGATATAGTTACAATCATGAGTGATTATATAAAAGGAATGAATAGCAACCAAAATATAGTATTTCAAGATGTATTAAACTCAATCTCAAATAATGATCCAATTAGGATTAATGCAAACTATTTAAACGAAAATGAAAAAAGGGAAGTTGAGAGTTTTTTTGAGGGCTTTGCCAAGATTGATTCAAACAATCAAGAAAAGTTCTTTAAGAGACATGAGGATTTTGCAATTAATAGGGTAGAACTTTCAAGAAAGCAAAAAAAGGAAAAGGGGGAGCTAGGTAAAAAGCTCTGTATCTTAGCAGGTATTGTGCTTATAATAGTTATAATTTAAAAATGAGCCATGGTATTGAAGTTATATTTAAAATTGCAGGCGTAGGTATTTTAACTGCTGTTATTAATAACATATTAGAAAAAAGCGACAAAAAGGAAATTGCTACATTGTCGACAATTGCTGGTTTGTTAATTGTACTCGCAATGGTGGTCAGTATGATAGCAGGATTATTTAATGAATTAAGAATGATATTTAATTTGTATTGATGGTAATAAAAGCTGTTATAATCGGAATCATAGGTGCAATTGCAACAGGTGTCTTGAAAACAATAAAACCAGAAATCAGTGTGTTTGCTGCAATTGCTAGTGGAATTATCATATTAACAATGATAATTGCTGAAGTTGTACATGTTAAAGAAACCTTTATAAAATTCACTGACAGCACCTCAGTTAATATAGTATTTCCATCGATTATAAAAATCATTGGATTAGGTTATTTAACTGAATATGGGGCGGGCATTGCTGAGGATTATGGTACAAATCTGCTTGGCAAGAAGATTCTACTTGCTGGAAAAGTAGGGATTTTTGTTATGTCTCTACCCGCCGTCATAGCAATAGTTGACACAATAGGGATAATTTTAGAGTGAGAAAAATCCTGATTATATTAATAGTAACACTATTATTGGTGATAGCCAGCCCTTTAAAAAGAGAGATTTTTAATGCAAGCGCCACATCTGAAGAAGACGAATTAATGGACGAAATTTCAAGAGAATTAGATCAATTGTTCATAAAAGGAGAGTTAGAGAAATTTTTCCAGCAACTCGAAAATGAGAATAAGTATGATTTTGGTATTGGTTTCCGTGATGCGGTTGAAAAAATATTAAGAGGCGAATATAAAAGTGTCAATGATTTTTATAATCTAATTTTTAAAGCAATTACAACAAGCGTGTCAAAAATTTTGTTTAGTAGCACAATAATAATAGTACTATCGTTACTATATAGTTTGTCAAAAAATCTAACTAGTGGGTTTTTGCGAAATGAAACTAATAATGTGATATATTATGTAATATACTCTTCAGTATTGCTCGTCCTTTGTACAATAACAACAAATTCAATAATACTAGTTAAGAGTGTTTTAACACAAATATCTAATTTGTCAGAAATAGCAATGCCGATTTTAATAACGCTTGTTACTGCAGTAGGTGGTGTGGGCAGTGCGTCTAGTTATTCAACGATAACTATAATATTCAGTGAAGTTGTTATAAAAATAGCTGACAAAGTAATAATGCCTATGTATATAGCGTGTATTGTTTTTTCCTTTATTAGTGGATTCTCAAAAAACATTAAGCTTGATAGACTAATATCGGCAATTCAGACAATTGCAAAATGGATAATGGGCACCATGTTTGGTGTTATAATAGCGACTACCGCAACACATGGGATAGTAGGAGCCGCCGTAGATGGTATTAGTATTAGATCAGCAAAATTTGCGTTATCGTCTTACGTGCCCATTCTGGGCGGATATCTCTCACAGGGTTTTGATGTTATAACAGCAAGTGCTGTTCTGCTAAAAAATTCAATAGGGATTTGTTCCATAATTCTGTTGTTTTTAGTAGTTGTTAAACCTATTGTTGAAATAGTAATAACATCATTGGCTTTTAAAATTTTGGCAGGAATAACACAAATAATACAGGTTGATGGAATAAGTGATTTACTTAATGAGAGTGCTAAAAATTTAGGAATCTTAGTGGCATTACTGCTAGGTTGTGTGTTTTTAGTGTGCCTTATCATAATTGGCATGATAAGTGCTTTTAATGGTATAGTTTAGAGTGGTTGCTTCTGTTATAGTTAATGAATGGATTAAAAACGTTGCTATAGCAGTGCTTTCGTTAGTCATAATTGATATAATAATAACAAGTGGAGAAACAAAGAAATATATCAAAGGTGTAGCATCACTTTTTGTTTTAATGGCTATGATAACTCCACTTGCTAATATCAAAAACATTAAATTTGATTTAACAAGCGATTCTGAAAAAATTACAACTAATGTTTTGGATAATGATTATTTAGCGTATATTTATGAGGCAAGGCGACATGTGCTAGAAAAAAGCGTTTTGAAAGCATTAGAGCAAGAGGGGATAAGTGATGCAATTGTAAATGTAATAGTTGGCAGCAAATCGGATTTATTTGAAATAGAGAATATTTATATAAATATAAAAAAACCTGTCATAAAACAAAATGACGAGAATAATATTATTATTGATCAAATAAAGAAAAGGGTGCGAGAGGTGTTGTTAGTCGATGAAAAATTAATTGTTATCCACATAAACGAATAAAAAAATTATTATTATGGAGGAGGCCAGTGGGAATATTTAATTTAAGAAAAATTAAAGAGCTAATTAAAAAAGTTAGATCAGTAAAAAATATTGAAATAATAATAGGAGTAATAGTGATTTTTATATGCCTCCTCGCATATCTAGGTTTTTTTGATAAAAGCGATAAGAATTTGCAAGGTGATGATACTGATGGAGTTGTGATCAGCAATACAGACACATATGATTTAGAGCGGCGATTAGCAAGTATATTGAAAGAGATAGAGGGTGCAGGTGATGTAAAGGTGATGATAACCTACAATGGCACACCAGAGATAATTACAGCAAACACTACAAACACGCACAAAAATTCAACCATATCAAGTGGTAGTGAAACTTTTTCTAACACGGAGACAGTATCACCTATTGTTGTAAACAATAATGGACGATCGGAATTAATAATAATAAAAGAAGTAATGCCTGAAATCAAAGGAGTTCTAGTGGTTGCAAAAGGTGCATCGAATATACGAGTGCGGTTGGAATTGTTAAGGGCAGTATCTGCAATTTTGGACCTAGACACAAATGTTATAGAAGTATTTACTATGAAATAATCGCGACCAAAAATGTAGGAGGTATTATGAAAGCGAATAAAAAGAAGATAATAATATTAGCATCAATGCTGTTATTATTAGTAGCAACAGGTGTGTTAAATTATTATACAAATATTAAAATTAAAGATGTTGATCCAGTCGATAGTGGCGGTGTGACTTTAACGTTTTTTGAATCCACAAAAAAAAATAGAGAGAATACAAGAAATGAACAATTAGCAATTTTGAACGAAATAATTACGGTTAATACATCTGCTGAGTCTGTTTTAGAAGCTGAGGCCGAGAAAATGGCAATTGTTAGATCAATGGAAACTGAGCTTTTGCTAGAGAGCCTAATTATGGCTAAAGGTTTTGAGGACGTTATAGTAGATATAAGTCCAAAACTTGTAAATATAGTTGTAGGCCATACCAACATGACGCTTGAAGAGTCTGCTAAAATATTTGATATTGTAGTGAGTCAAACTGATTATAAACCTGAGGAAATTCAAATAGTACCATACGGATAGTGAAAAGACGTTATTGATATAAAACTAGGCCATAATGCAACGACATTATGGCCTAGACATAATAAAAAGAATTATAATAATCAAAACTATGAGTAATTAAAGTTATTCTATTATTTCGTTATTATCACTTTCACTAGGTCTCCTTCTTCTTTCCAAAGCATTACTAAGAGTTTCTTCTTTACCTTTAAATATTTCCAAAATCAGCTCAATATCAGAATCGCTTTTTGAATAACTATATAGATTTACATAAGGCTCAATAAATTTCAAATCAAAAGAAATAACTGAAGCGGTAAAATTAAATCCTTGTGCTCTTGCTTCGGCCGCAATTGTCTGCTGAAAAATAGGTTCTAATACTATTTCTACTTTTACGTAGAAGTTGTTGAGTTCCCAATAGCGAATGAATCCATTATCAAATACTTCAGCCTTTATAGTAGGTGGATTTTCATCATTTAAAAACACTACGCGTGCGCATGTGCCATGACCTACAGGTGATGCTAATCCAGCTCTTTGATGTTCAGATATTACTATGTCCTCAAATTCAGCTATGGCTTTATTAAAGAAAGCAACAAAATCCTTCATTAATTCATCGGGAACTGTTGTAAATTCAAGTGTATAGATCCCATTATTATGAGATTTTGAGGAGTCAGAGAACATATCATCTGTAACGTTTTCCCATTCTATAAAATCACCTAGAAACAGATATTTTTTAGCTTCCTCAACATAATCTAAGGCAAATTGAGTATAAAGTGCAGCTAAATTTTCAATTTTTCCCTGCTTTTCGATCTCTTCTCTAACAATTGCGGTATAGTAAGTTTTATTGAAAGATACTATTGCATATCCTGTGCTCTTATCAACACTAGTGTCAGTCGTATCAGCTGCGGTAAATCGTAGGTAGTCATCAGATTGTCTGTAATAAGCCGCACCACTTTGTGGATTATCAAAGAGAAATTCTTTAATTTCTTCAGCAGTAACACCAAAATCGGTCGTAGACAAATAATAGTTTAGAAGGCCAAAAGAAATTTGATTGTCAAAAAGCCCTGCTAACCTAGAATTTACAGTATCATATGCTATATAACTACTTAAAATACCTACAGCTTCACCTAGTTCAGAATTTTCTATATTGCTATCTGAATAGATTAGTTTTGCTTCAGTATGATTAACAATGTTAACTACGTTAGATATAAGGGTCATGACGAGTTCCATGAAAGTAGAATAGTCACCTTGATATGTCGATAATGCAGAAGAGGCAATCTTTATGATATCAGCAAAATCAACATAGAAATCACCTTCTAGAAATTTTGATCTATCAGGTAATAGCGTCCAATTTGATATGCCAGTTTTTAAAATTTCTAGATCTGACATAGAATCAGTTATTGGTGTGGTTGCTGTGAGATCTGGTCTTATTCCATATGCACCCAGACCAATATTAGTAAAACTAAATCCTGCTATTGATCCATAATAACCTTCCAACGATGAAACACTGGAATTAGCCACACTTATAGTTTCAATTATTCCATAATCAAGGCCGCAAAGTGCGCCTACAAATTTAGTGCCTGTTGCAACTACATTTGTTATCGTTACGTTAGAGATTGTTCCGAAATTAGTTCCTACCAGCCCACCCACATTATTTTTGCCACTAATGTTTGCATTAAGTAATTCGACGTTTTGCACGACACCATTATTAACACCAATGAGAGCTACATTATTGCTGTCTGTTGAAGAAATATTTAGACCACTAATTCTATGACCAGCGCCATCTAGAGTGGCATTCAATGTGTCAATTTGTACTGTAGAATTTGCTAATAAAATGTCATTTGTTAGAGAGAATGTTAAAGATACATTGGAATCAGTCAATAAATTGATATTATCTAACTGAGTTGCATTAGAAATATGAAATTCAATAAATGCTTCTTCTGAAGAATAAGTGATTTTTGTAGAATTAAATAAATCAATAAAATAGCTTTCAGAGTCAATTGTGACATTGTAGAGAACTTGTTCACATCCAAGTCTTGTTATTGTAACACTCTCATATGTGCCTGTTGAAAAATCATTAATTACAGTAGAACCTGATGCGTCTAACTCATATGTTGCCGTAGAGCTTTTTTTATCGTTTTTATTGAGGCCAAAAACGACTACACTTTCTGATCCTTTTGGCATTATATCAGAATATATGTTGAGTTGGATTTTTTCAGTTTTATTGCAAGCAGTAAATGTTAAAAGAGCAACAAGAGAAAAAAGCACTAAAATAATCGAAATAACTATTTTTTTCTTTGCTAACATAATATACCTATGAATTTACAGTTTAAATAAAATTTAGCACAAATATATGCTCAAAACTGTATTTTAGTAGAAACTTTTTAGTACTACAATTATGCATATTATAACACATTATAATAATTAATGCAATTTAAATAACAAATGACTAAAATTGTAATAAGTTAAAGCATTTAGATATTGACAACAAATGACAATTGTTGTAAAATCAAGATATTAAGATTTTACAATGGGTTTATAATTGTTAGATAATAGTTATAGACACAAAACAATTCTAAGAATTTTGTTTTACAAAAGGATTAAAATTTATGAATTTAGCCAGTTAATTACACAGAAATTTGAAGAGTTTCAAAGCTTCAGATTTTTTGGGTGTAATTTGCGATTTGTGGGGATTGTGCATGCAAAATATATTAGTGAGAAAATTTTTAATATGACATCAGAAAATTTTAAGCGACTACTCGCAGAAGGCGAGGGAATGACAGTCGAATACAAAGAGTGCGTGGATAGGCGCTGAGTAACAGCGTCTTTGAAACAGTATGCGCTTTTTCGAATCGTTATGGTGGACATATTATTCTCGGTGTTTCTGACGATGGCACACCTATTGGAGTAAATCCTAAGGCTGCTCCCCAGATGAAGAATAACTTCATCAATATGCTGAATAACCCAGATAAGACTTCTCCGTTGCTGTTTTTGAGCTTTGAAGATGTAGAGCTGGACGACAAACTGTTCCTCCATGTCTACATTCCAGCAGGCTCACAGATACAATCTTGTTTTGGCAGGATTTATGATCGCAATGAGGACGGGGACTTTGATATAATAAACTCCACCTCTCTCGTATTTCAACTCTCCGTTCGCAAGTACAACCAATTCACCGAGTGCCAGATATTTCCTTATGCCAGTGACCGACATCTACTATTGGATAAGCTGATGCCTATAGTTCGAAATCTCGCTACGATTAGAAATCCTAAACACCCTTGGAAGACGATGAAAACTAAAGAGATTATACAAAGCGCAGGCCTGTGGGGGGAAGATGTGTACACAGGAAAGAGTGGCTATAATCGCGCTGCCATCCTGCTCTTTGGTCGTGAAGAGATTATTCAACAGGTGGCCCCAGGCTATGTGACAGATTGCATTTTGCACGTAAAGAACATCGATCGCTATGATGACAGACTACGCGTGGAGACTAATCTCATCGAAGCTTTCGATGCAATCATGGGTTTTATAGCCAAGCATACCAATTACCCGTTCTTTCTGATAAACAACCGCAATATCAGTGTTCGCGATGTCATAAGCAAAGAAGTTACATCAAATCCTAAATCCCCCAAATATTAAATGTGTAACATCAATTTTAATTGAGAATCTATTAAAAACCGTAATATTTTTTTATTTTTTTGTTAAAAACTAGCCATAATTTACGAATAACTTGAA
>JAIRKT010000067.1 GCA_031259965.1 Christensenellaceae bacterium
TCCGATGTTTTTACAATTAATGCATGCCTTTTAACACTATTATAAAAATCCTGTAGGTCTTTTATATCATTAAATTCAATATATTCATTAATCTTTTCCAAAAAATCATTTAGCTCTATCGAAATTGGATTTTCTGATGTAAATTTATAGTCCTTAAACAACGCATTAAATACAGGCTCTGTTATTCTATGTTGTGCTAACATCTCTATAATCTCAGCTTTGTTTAGATTTGGATTATTTGTAATTATTTTAATACGTGTTATAAAATTATCAAACAAATCTTTGCACTCAATACTCTCAGAATATCGTGTTAACATTGTAATATGTTCATTTGCTAATTTTGCTACATTTTGTGCCCAGTTGAACCAGTATATTTTATGATTCACAGAATTTATGAGCCTTGCATATATATACTTTTTGTAAACACCAAATGCTTCTGCCACTTGAAATTCAGAAAAATTAATTGGAATAAAATTAGGTTTAGGATTCGGAAATGGATTTGCTATTATTATAACATCATCTTCCTTAGGCTCCTCTTTTTCTTTAAGATCCATTATGATTGTGTTTATCATTTCATCGTGGGATTGCAGAGCACTAACTACTTGCCATATTGCGGTGCATTCATCACTTTGTTCTATGGCTTGTTCAGCACTATCTCCTTTTTTCATTATTATCGGTATTATTATGTATCCGTTCTTTTTCCCAGGTGCTGTCCTCATCACTCGGCCAACTGACTGTACTATTTCAATTTGCGAGTCCTTCCCAGATAAAAATATAATCGCATCTAATGCAGGAACATCTATCCCTTCACTTAAACAACGTACATTTGATAATAGCTTACATATCTCAATCCCTTTTGACTTCCCATCTTTCTTTAACCACTCTAGCTTCTTGTCTCTCATTGTCGACGGCATTGAACCATCAATATGGTCACATTCTATTTCAATTATTTTACTCGGGTTTGTCCTTTTCTCTTCATCACTAAAATATGCCTTAGACGCATTAGTAAAGTTTACTGCTGTCACCTCTGAAAGATTTATCATCTTACAATAGACTACAGCCTTCTTCATTGGATCTAAATCATCAATTGGTATTTCTTGATCATTGTCATATAACTTTTTTATTAAGGCATTAATGCAACCAGTTAATTTTGCTACTGCTAAATATTGTTGATTTAAAAAACGCTTGTTCTCTGGATCATTAATTATTAACTGATCATATCTCGTTTTTAAAGTCTGTAGATGTTCATCATCTGGATCAATCGTTAATATCATTAGCCTGTATGGTGATAGACAACCCTTGTCAACTGCTTTTCTAAACGATATCTTGTATATCTCCGCCCCATATATCTTTTCATCATCCATTGAACATAAAATGCTATTCTCCCGTTTAGCATCTGATTTTGCATTAGGACTATATAGACGTGGTGTTGCTGTCATATATAGTCGTAGCCTAGAATTTATATAATTGTTTGAGTGTACCTTTACAAAAGCTGAATTCTTCATGCCCTCTAGTTTTAATGATCCTGTAGTTCGATGTGCCTCATCGCATATTACTAGATCAAATTGAGGTAACCCCATTTGTTGCGCTTTAGTTATGACATCGATAGATTGATAAGTAGTAAAGATTACAGTAAGACTTTCCTTGTCAAATTTTATATAATAGTTGTATATCGAAATAGCATCAGTCGTCGCAGGATATGCTAAGTCTATTGTCTCCTCTATACTCAAGTCTTGAGTACTATCATTTTCACTTATTTTACTAATTCTCTTTATCTTCATTTGTGAAACTTCTGAGTCAGAACACACACATAATTTGTTTAATTTATCAACCTTAACATGATTAACCCATTGTCTTAATGTCTGTGACACTAAAGAAATAGATGGTACGCACACTAATATGAGTTTAGTATGGTCAGCTAGAGCTTCAGCTATTCTAATTGATGTTAGCGTCTTCCCTGTGCCACATGCCATTATTAATTTACCACGATCATTAGTTTTATAATAATCCTGTGCCGCATTTAATGCATCAAGCTGATAGTCACGAAGTATTTGTTTTTCAGGACGTGCTGATTCTGTTGATGGGATAGTTTTTAAGGATACAGGATCATGTTGTAGTATGTATTCATAAAACACTTCCCACTTTATGCCTGTTTTATTTAAATCATACTTGGTGATCCTTGTCACAGGTGGGATTTGATCATTTAGATTGTTATCAGCATTCCTAGTTAACTTGTCAGATGTTGATATCCAAATTCGTCTTGAGAATCTGTTCTGTATGCCGTCAACATTAAAGGTCTTACTCGATAAAGACATAAACGATGCAACTGATCCCTTGTCAATTGAAGTATCCTCATCGTAAAACTTGCATTGAATTGCCCAATATTCATTGAAAATAGTCTCGATTACTAGATCTATACCATCGTCTGCACCTGTTGTTAACTCCTTTCTGAATGGGAATTCAGACCACAGCCAAATGTTACTAATAATAGAATTGTATAAAGGGTCAGCTTGAAAAAACCATGATACAAGTACTTCAAACGCCTTACCGCGCTTTACTTTGTCTAGATATCTGTT
>JAIRKT010000070.1 GCA_031259965.1 Christensenellaceae bacterium
AAGCTATTAATTCCTCAAAAAAATTAACTTTGCTTCTCCACTAACTCCCCCACTCTAAGCCTAAACTTAAAATGTTTCATCAGTGGAATGTGTTCATTCGTTCTTTATTCGTCTATTCAGTTTTCAAGGTTCGCTTGCTGTTGTTTCGACAGCTTTAATATCATATAACATTTACACACACTAAGTCAACTATTTTACACACATTTTAAAAAAAATTTTTTCCAATTATTTTAATTACAAATTCAATTATTTTATTGATTTTCGATTTTTTGGCCAATTTTTGCTAAAAATTTTTTCATTTTTTTTAAATTTTTTTTTTTTTAATGTCCACAATTTCTCTGCTAAACAAACATTTGTTTGTTTAACAATGTATTTTTGATTCAAATTTGCTCCTTTTGTTTTTTAACTTTTACTAGACATCAGCTCCTAATAAAATTTATAACGCATTTGAAATAAATCGACAACTCAATGCGTTTACCTGAGGGCTAATTATAGTAGGTATTTCCAAATAGTGTTTTTTTTAGTTTTTTAGAGAATCATATTTTAAAACCAAGTAAATAGTATAGATAGATAGATAGATACTATAATTATGCTAATTTATACTAAAACTATTTACAAACCATCATAAAGTTATGTATAATTAAATGCAACTACTGTATTGTGAATTAAAAAACACTTTAATGCTTGTGAGTAAGTACTTAAAAACTTGATTTTTTTCTTTCATTAAAAACTAAAACTCTCAGTTAATAACCCAAGGAGCTGCAATTTCTTTATGTTAAATGATATTTTAGATAAAATTAGATCAGAGTGCACAAATGAAGAGGGTATTTTAAATACAAAAAAGCTAGGTGCTTCCTTCGAAAATTTGGTTATGGGGTATATTGTAACTGATCCAGTTCAAAATGAAGATATAGGTGAAATATATTTATGGAAAGATTTTCCTCATAGATATGCATTAAATAGAGGCCAAGACACAGGAATTGATATTATTGCAAAAACAAAAACTGATGGGAATTATATTGCTATACAATGCAAATGCTATAATAAAGATCAAACTATTAATTTAGATGATTTGGGTAATTTCTTTAATCTATCAAGTAAAAAATTTTTTGTAAATGGTATTGAATGCAAGTTTATGCGCCGCATATTTGTAACATCAACAGACAAATGGACTAGTCACGCTGAGGATTCATTCATTAATCAAGATCCGCCTGCTATTAGAATTTTGTTAAAAGACCTAGAAGATTCTGGTGTTGATTGGGAAAAAATATATGCAGGTTTTTCTGGAGAAACTGCAAGACCTAAAATACATAATTTATTTGATTATCAAGAAGAAGCACTTAAGGCGGTATGTGAGCATTTAAAAGATCATGATCGTTGCAAACTAATAATGGCATGTGGCGCTGGAAAAACTTTAGTATCTCTTCATGTTGCAATGCAAGTTGCAAATGAAACTTTTTTAGTGTTATATTGTATTCCATCTATATCACTTGAATCTCAGGTGCTACATGAATGGTATAACCAATCTGAATATGGCGCATTAAATGGCATATGTGTATGCTCTGATGAATTAGTATCTAAATCTAGAGTAAGAGTTAATAATGATTTAGAAGATATTCCAATATATAATACAATTGATCTAGCAAAGCCTGCATCGACCGATGCCACAACTATATATAAAAATTATTTAAAAGGAAAAGACAATAAACTAACAGTAATATTCACCACATATCAGTCAATTGATGTTATAATAGAGGCTCAAAAATTAGGTCTCCCTAGATTTGATTTAATCATATGCGATGAAGCACACAGAACCACTGGAATTGGAGAGAGACAAACCAAACAAACCGAATCAAAATTTGTTAAAGTACATAAGAACGTACATATAAATGCAAGACTCCGACTATATATGACAGCAACACCCAGATTGTTGCATGCAGGAGATAGTAAAAACCATGATAATGAGAACCAAATAAAAAGCGATAATAGGAAAACTGACATAAAAAATGTTACGCTATATTCAATGAGTGATGTTAAAACCTATGGTGAGGAGGTATATAAATTTCAATTTGTTGACGCAGTAAAAAATGGACGATTGACGGACTATAAAGTAATAGTATTAACTATAAATGAAGACGTAATACCATACAATAAAATAACGAGCATTTTAAGGAAAGTGCATGCTAACGATAAAATAGATGAGAAACAATACGAATTAGAATTAGGCACATCAGCGAGGCTCTTGGGCAGCATAAACGCATTATCGAAAAACTTCATAAATAGTGATTTTGTTAGTAACTCAGATCCTGGATTCATGAAAAGGGCATTAGCATTTTGTCAAAATGTAACAACTTCTAAAATTGTTACTAGGGTGTTCAACGAATTAAGTGATGAGTTTATATCAAAAAACGAACTGGACGCGCCACTTACACCCGTCTTATGTAAACACATAGACGGAGGAATGCGATCCTCTGAGCGTGATCAATTAATCAGTTGGCTTAATAGTAGTGAAGATGGTGACAGATGCAAAATATTATCTAACGTGAGATGTTTAACTGAGGGAATAGATGTGCCAGCCTTAGATGCTATAATATTTTTAGCTGGAAAACAATCTATCATTGATATAATACAAACTGTCGGTCGAGTTATGAGAAAAGCTCCTGGCAAGAAATTTGGCTATATTATAATTCCAATAATAGTCCCTAGTTTTGTTAATCCTTCGTTTGCGTTAGATAGAAGTAAGATGCATAAAAAAACATGGGAAATTGTAAACGTGCTTCGATCTCATGATCCTAAAATTGATTTACTTTTTCTTGGAAATAGATATAACAAAGAAAATCTAAGCGATAAAATCATAATAGGCGGACCCAAGCAGCCTCATATAGAACTAACAAACACAGAACAACAAGATTTTTTTGATTTGCTTTTGAGTCAAATACAAAGTTATGCAAACACAATAGTTGGAAGGCTAGTTGACAATGCAGGTCCTCGAATCCTTTGGTCAAACTGGACTAATAACATAAAAATCATTGCAGAAGAACACATAAAAAAACTAACAGAGTTATTTGAAAGCACGAAATACAAAGGGTTATTTGAAGATTTTGTTAAGAGATTATCTAATAATACTAACAATGCTAATCTAAGCAAAAATTCTGTTATTGAAATGCTGGCACAACACAAAATAACAGAACCTATTTTCAATGCACTCTTTAAAGACTATGCCTTTGCTAAAAGCAATCCAGTATCAATTGAATTAGATGCATTCTTAAATCAAATTAATGAGATTTTACTACTTAGTGAATCTGAGGACCTTAAAGAATTTTATGATAATGTGAGTGCGTTAGCATCTGGCATTAACAATCCCAGAGATAGACAATCAATAATCGTAGAGTTATATAATTCATTCTTCAAGAATGCATTTCCAGATACAACTAAGAATTTGGGCATTGTATACACTCCAATTCAAATAGTAGATTTTATAATAAAGTCTACAGATGATATTTTAAAAACAGAATTTGGAATGAGTTTAACAGATGAGGGTGTTAACATAATAGATCCGTTCACAGGCACAGGCACTTTTATAACTAGAATTTTACATAGTGGTTTAATAAAAGACGTAGATTTAGAGAGAAAATACACGAAAGAATTATATGCAAATGAAATTGTTTTACTTGCATATTACATTGCATCTGTTAATATTGAAAATGAATATTATTTAAAAGCGGGCACGCATGAATACAAAGAATTTAAAGGGATCTGCTTAACAGATACTTTTGAGATGGGGGAACACGATCAAATAACTATAGGCGAGTCAGGAAATGCAACGCGACTTACTAATCAAAGGAAGGCCGATATAAAGGTAATAATAGGCAATCCACCATACGCAGTGCATGGAGGCAAAGATGAATTATCTAACACTATAACATACAAAAAATTAGATAATGATCTTAAGAAAAATTATATTGTGGGTAGTGTGTCAAAAAACATTAAATCACTTTTTGATAGTTACATAAGGGCATTTAGATGGGCTACTGACAAAATTGATGATAAAGATGGTATTGTAGCGTATGTATCTAATGGTCGTTGGATTAGGGCTTCCTGTTGTGATGCATTAAGGAAATCATTTGAGAGAGAATTTTACAAGATATATGTATATGATTTAAAAGGTGATACTAGAAATAAAGGAGATATAGGACGAAAAGAAGGTGATAATGTGTTTGGAAAAGGATCAAGAACACCTATTGCCATTACACTATTAGTTAAGAAAAAGGGTTATAAAGGAAAGGCACAAATACATTACTGTAATATAGGAGATTATTTAAAAACTGAAGCAAAATTTAAAGCATTAACAGATGCAAAGTCATTTTTGTCAGACACTATGCCGGAGATGCAAATACTAAATCCAAATAAGCAAGGTGATTGGTTAAAAGAACGCAGAAAGGCATTTGAAGAGTTTTATCCACTGTCTCCAAACAAAACAAGCACATATGTGGGAGATTCGAATAGTGTATTTACTGCATTCACATCAGGTACAAATACTAGTAGAGATAATTGGGTAGTAGCCTTTTCTAAAGAGAGTTTAAAAATCAAAATGCAAAAGTTTATTAGTTATTATAATGACCAAGTGGATTTAAACGTAATTAACAAAAATGATAAAACCATTAATTGGGATGATGCCTTGTTAACATGTATAAATCAAAAGAAAAAGTTCTTATACAATCCTAAAAATATACGCTGTTATACCTATAAACCCTTTTGCAACCTAAAGTCCGTAAAATATATAGTAGACAAATCATTTTAGACTCATATTCAACTCGTTAACAGCGTCAAAGGCGTCTAAAATTTCTTTTTGTTTTTTAGTAAGAGCTTTGATCAATCTT
>JAIRKT010000042.1 GCA_031259965.1 Christensenellaceae bacterium
AGTGGTCAGTGGAAATTGGTACTGGTACACTGCAGACATGCAAAACAAATTTATTGAGAATGTCAACTATCCAACATATATAGACGGTGGGGAAGGTAGTGGTAAGTATTGGAATGTATATTTTGTGTCAGATGACACTAAAAACTATGTGAGTGTACCTGGGGAGACAGGTTGCCTTATTTCTGAGTCTTCTTTAAAGGTAAATAAAGCAAACCAAACCCTATATTATGCTGAAATTACAGTTGATACTAATGTTAAAAAAGTTGATGATAAAAATGAATACACTGCTAAGTCTAGTCAAGACTTTAATGCAACTGAAATAATAATAAAGGTATACACAACAGCACTTGAGTATGTGACATCTGATTCTGTAAATGCTATAGCGGTATCATTTAACACTTCAGGTGGAGTTGTATCTGTTGAGCGCACTGGCATTGATGTTGTAAATTATAATATTGTGTCTGAAAAGTTAAAATATTTAGGCGGTAATTATTCTGGCACGCCACTCAAGCTAACTGAAGTTACCATCAAATTAAAAGTTAACAAAGTGTCTCTTGGTAGTAATGACTTTTTAACTGGAATAGCTGAATTGTTTGCATATGAGACAGAAAACAATAACTATAATAGTGTATCTAGCACAAAAATCACACAAATCACATTTAAAAGAGAGACAACTAAGGGAATAAATGATACACTATCAGAATATTATTCAAAAGGCGGTATTATATTTAATGCTAATCTTAATAGTGGATATAAAACATATCAACTGACAGTGTCAACTGCTCAAAAAGATTATGTGACAATTAATACTATAGATAATAATGGTGATATAAAGATAGACTTCTTAAAAGCTGGTACTATTTCATTGAATTTGTATTGTGATGATTATACTATAGGTTCTGGAGACGCAGCAGTTGCTTATTTTGGAATTGATGAGACAATTACTTTAAACATTAAAAAGACACCAGTCTTTGTAAAATTTAAAGACGTATCAATAATATATGGCCAGACTCTAGACATAGACTACAGTAATTTTGAATTTTATGAGAATTCAAGTGTGACTGGAGTAGAGACTATCAAATCAAAAGAACTTGATGAATTAGAAGAAATATTCGCAGGAATAACCTCTGATTACGACAAATCATTTGAATACCAAGCCCTACAAACATACAGTATTAGTTTATCTAGCACTACTAATGATTATATTAACTATACTTTAACTTATTTGTCTGGTGATTTGACTGTTGAAAAGAAAGAAATAACTGTGGGCTTTAATGAAAAGACATTGTACAAAACCTATGGTGATTCTACTGCATACTTAAAAGACGCTGGAGGGAATTTAGTCACACTGGCTTTAACATTTATAGATAATAATGGTAAGATAGGGAACGCGGTATGGGAATATAATGATTATAGCACTGAATTAAACAAACTAAATCCAGCGAAGGGCATAGTATTACCATTAATTTTATATGGTAGTTTAGATATTGCAAGTGAAGTATCAAGCTCACCCTATCAAATAACGATTGATTTAACTGGATCTGGTAATAACAATTATACTTTTAAAAAAGATAGTAATAATGAAGTTGCTAAAGTGACTGTTCAAAAGCGCAATGTTGTTATATCAGCGTCGAACTATGATGGACCTGAAATTAAAGCTGGGCAGCAGAATCCTCCTGAATTTGTAGTTAAGGCATTTGGTTATGACAACACAGATGTCACTTCAAGTGGTGCTTTTACCTATTTGTATTCTACGTCTAAGATAGTAGAAGAAGATGAATACACATGGCTATCATGGACAGATTTTACTAATTTTGCATCGGGCAATTTTGCTATACAGATTACATTTACTCCAACCTTATATAGTAATGTTGATAAAAATTATATCACCACAACAGTTATAAACAATAATATTGCTCAGATGGAATTATCTAAGCCTGTTATTGAATTTTATGATACAGTAAAAGAAGGGGTAGTTAAATTCGAATTCACTGGTTCGAGTTTTAGTCAGAGTTCCATAGAGAACTATATTCATATTAGTGCGCCTGTTGGTATTAATCAAACTCCAAATGGCACTTATGAGATAAGTTTTAAGAGCGCCTCAAATGAAGACAGTAGTGATTTAGGTATAAATACTATACTCCAAGCTGGCAAGTATTATGTATATATAACATTTAACCCTGTTCTAGGATCAGTTTATGGCATAACAAAAGTAGAAATAACTGATATGTTTGAAGTATTGCCTGCGTCTCCTGCAATTAGTCTTGAATATAATACTGTTACCTATACAGGACTTAATGCAAAAGTTAACACTCCAGTTATTGTTACATTTCCTGGGTATGAATTAAATAATGATTCAGGATATACTATTGTTTTAGAATACAGTAAAGCTGGTTTGAATGAATTTTCAACAAATGTTCCTATTGATACCGGAACATATGATATTTATGTAAGATTCAGTGGTGATTATAGAAACTATAAAGAATCTGAAGATACATTCCCTGGTTATTTAACAATATCGCCCTATTCATTTATAGATGAAATAATCATTAACCCTAATAATGTTTATGAATATACTGGAGATGCTGTATCTCCTCCAGAAGCTACATATTCTGGTTTATCAAAAGGGTCAGAGATAAAAGGTACTTTTTCATATAGATATAGAGAAAGCTCAAATATTGATGGATCAGGCAATGAGATTATTCCATACAATGTTAATTCATACGATATGTTAGTAATCTATACTCCAGGTGAAAACGACAATTATGCATATGCAACCAGGTGGATTACTAACATTATACAAATAACTCCTGTAGAAGTTAATATAGTAGTGGCAAAAAGAGAAGTGACCTACACAGGGGCTCTTATTACATACAACACCCCGACAGCAGTGGGAGTAAAAGGCGAAGTAGTTGGTGCTAAAGCTGCTACTAAGGTTGAGTTTGCTCTAGAGACAG
>JAIRKT010000051.1 GCA_031259965.1 Christensenellaceae bacterium
GGGTTTCTTTGAGCATCTGCGGTTTCTCCCCGATAATCATCATTCTATCATTATCTTCATTCGATACTAACAAAGCATGCTCGCATAATCTTCAACATTATACCAAAGGATCAAGAATTCGAAATACTTCATTTTCAGCGAAAACAACACACATGCAACCATTAGCACCAACAAGGCACACTCTTATAACATCCACGTCCCCATATGGGATAAAGTTATAAAACACATCGCATCATATACTAGTATATATATATATATTTATTAAGATGTTATTTTTGCTACATATTTCCGTCACGACCACCGTCAGGCCGCAACACAGGTTGCCGCTCGGCTGTGAACAGCGACGGACATACCAACCCACCACGCCTTCGGTACCTCTCAAGTGTCGAGATATCGAGAACGCTCTCTCTGTAGCTGGCTAAAAATAGCGTCCTGCCAGATGATAGTCTCGGTTCACACGAGGGCGTGTACGGGAATGAAAAAACGGTCATAATTCCGTAACCGTCCAAAATCGGACACATATTTATATGACTTTTCTTGATCACAAAGTCCTAGGAAATCACCTCCTGCAGTTATGCCCTAAAGTCGAGAAACACTCTGTATAATGTCGTCTGCAAATACAATATGGTTAGAATTCTTTTCATAAATAATTTGCATAGTGAAAAAAGAGTAACACGAAACACCCAATTTGAGATCGCATTAGTATTGCAATTTTTTATTTTTTTCCCAATTTTTGGCACTTGTTATTAGGTAGGATTTCATCCACTTATTACATAAAAATTTTATTTCGTTAATAAGATATCATGCATAACACAATGAAATACTTTTGCTACATAACAAAATTTCCACCCACAATTTATTTATTATTAAGCGCACTTTAAATATCATTAATTAGTTCACATGGTGCTTCATATGTTGTTAATTCTTCCTTGACTCTGATTTTTTAATGCGTTATTTTAATACGTTGTTAGAATTGAAGTGTTCAACTAATCCATTATATATAACATTTCAAAGACGTTTAAGGATGATGTCAATAGGTATATCGATCTGTAATTAGATAGTCAAATTCTCTCACTGTTGAAATGCAACTGTACTATACCGTAGATTACGTGTTCTTTTAGGCACACTAGTATTTCGTAGTTTCTGTCTTGTCGGATATTACACCATTGTTTTAAATCAGTTTATTCATTATCTCATCTTTTGATGCTATTCATGCAACAGTTTGAGAAAGGTCTATACATTTCCAAATTCACTAAAGAGGAAAATTTCGAAAGGGGTTATATATTACCAAATATTCCTTCTATCCATATTTTATCCTTATCATTGCTAAGTGTAAAAATTAAATAAAATTTAATTAAACACTGACCCGCAAGTGATTCCTGTAGAAAACTAAATTGAATTTATTTTCATTCTATAAATCCTTAGTATAACATGTCATAAGTCACATATATTACAACAAAAAATTTTAGCTTCAAAAACAATATATAATACAATTTTAGATCATTCTTTATTTATACTGAACTTTTCATTAACATGGCAGAAGGAATTAACATGCAGATAATTCTTTTGCATTAACTTACACCCTTTACGATCACTCTTCAAATTTTTGCGTTCTCTGTGGCAGATTTTTAAGCACTTGTATGCCATTCAAGTATGCTACTTTTGGTATGATAAATTTGATGAAGTTAGGTGAGAGTAATATTTCCATCTATTTTTCATGTTACATACATCGACATTGAAATGGAATTGATCTTTGTTGTAAATAAGAAACAAGAGAAGTGATAAGTTGCATTGCGATTGAAGAGCGGAATTTTAAATCCTTAAACAAATCTCTGCATGAATCTACTTATGTATCCTCTAGTAACTGTAATCCATATTAGTTTTTCCTTTAATATATTATACTGTGTTTAGGATTTTCACACAATATCAATCCATATCAATATTGGAATCAAAATAAGCGTAGTAAACGAACATAAATGCTTCCTGTAACATAAAAGGCTAAATTGATCCCACTGCAAAGCAAGCTACACTGAATATGGATAAAATTTCTCATTTTTAAATATTTTCAAAAGAGTGTACTCTCTAAATAAATTCCAAGGAATTGTTTATGTACTTATTTACATGTTGATTTATAAGCAAACTTAGTGAACAGATAAAATTGGTCGCTGCTCTTGATTGTGAATTGTACGTAATCTGTTTTATCAAAATGTAATAAGTATGTGTTGACTTGAAACGTCCTATTTAAAAATACAAATACTGGTACAATATTTCTATCATTTTTAAAATCTTTGGACATAAAGCTCTTATGTTTAGATTTTTATTGATATTTTATTATAAATCCTATCTCTAAGCAGCCCATCACAGGGGAGCACAAATAAATGCACCCAAAATGTGAGGCGGTGTATAGAATTAATGAAGTCCAATATCCTCTTACATAAATAATTCTAGTCAGAGTCAGAGTCAGAGTTACTTTACGACTGGCGGTTTACCGCCAATCAGTTCGTC
>JAIRKT010000040.1 GCA_031259965.1 Christensenellaceae bacterium
CTTACATACATGAATAACAGCAACGTAAAATTTGAGTGGATTGGTAATAAGTCACTCAATTTATTCCCAAATTCCACTATGTAATTGGGATACAACTTTGACTATGGAAATCTATGTTAATACAAATTCGCCTCCTTTAAATATTATAATTGAATTATTGGATTAGAAAGAGGGCACTTTAAACATTTCTGTATGTGTTTGGGACTATTTCAAAAATTAGTTTTTCAATTTCATTCTCATTAATATCTGAAGAGGTTATGCAGGCTTTTAACTTTTCAAGAGTTAGATCTAACATTTGCAAGTCTACATCTTCTAATTTGCAAATGAAGATTCCACTATGTGTTGTCTTGTCTACATCCTCGTTATTGAACCTTAATTCTTCAAAAAGTTTCTCGCCAGGGCGCAGTCCTGTTATAAGTATTTTTATATCTCTACCAGGTATCATTCCACTTAGTTTGATTAAATCTGTCGCGAGATCGTATATAAATACGGGCTCACCCATATCTAGGACAAATACTTCGCCTCCCATAGCTAATGCAGCGGCCTGCATCACTAATTTTACAGCTTCTGGTATTGTCATAAAATATCTTTTCATGTTTCTGTGTGTAACAGTAATAGGCCCACCCGCATTTATTTGTTTTATAAAAGTAGGAATAACACTACCACTAGAACCTAAAACATTCCCAAATCGAACGGCTGAAAAAACTGTTTTACAATCTGTGATCGATTTGCTTTGAACTATCAGTTCAGCAATGCGTTTGCTAGCTCCCATTATATTAGCTGGATTTACGGCTTTGTCTGTGGAAATCAAAATAAATTTATCGACATTGCTTTCTATAGATTGTTCAATAACATTTTTTGTACCAAATACATTATTCTTTATAGCCTCATCTATATTAGACTCCATTAACGGTACATGTTTGTATGCAGCAGCATGAAAGACTACATTTGGTTTGTGCTTTTCCATTGTATCTCTTAGTTTTTCACGATCTTTTACAGTGCCGATTACTAATGTGTATCTAGAAGTATCATATGTTCTAATAAATTCTTCATTTAATTCGAACATTCCATTCTCAAAATGATCGTATATCACAAGGCTTTTGCAACCATATTCAAGTGCCTGCCGTGCTAATTCACTCCCAATAGAGCCAGCGCCACCAGTTACCATGACAACTTTATCTTTTATTAAAGAGATTAATAAAGACAAGTCCAATTGATGTTCTGGACGATGTAAAAGGTCCTCGATGTTTATATTTTTCAAGGATATGGCATCAGTATTAAAGGTATTAGTGGCATCACTCATCTTTGAGACCACTTTGATAGTTGCATATGCATTCATGCATGCAATATAAATTTCGCGTAATTGTTCACGACTTATGTTGTTTATAGCAATTGCTATAGTAGATGCATGATATTTATGCATTACATCACTTATACTATCTTTTCCACCTACGACCCTGAGACCTGCTATAGTTTGTTTGATTTTCTGTGGGTCATCATCTAAAAAAGCAACTGGATTATAACCCTCATCTGGGTTGTGAATTAAGCGTTTAGCCAACGCTGATCCTGTAAATCCCGCGCCATAAATTATAAGATTCGTTAAAGGTTGTGCTTGCTTGTCAGAGATCTTTCTGTAAATACTTGTAAAGATTGGTCTATAAAAACGCAATATTACAGATAAAGAAAATGCAAAGAAAGAATAGATTATTATTAATGCAAATGACGCTGCAAAGAAATCTGTAATACTATTTATAAACAGCAGGACTATGCCTGTCAAAGAATGCGCAAGAACTACATTTAGGACCTCAGTTGTACTCGCATAGCGCCATATGACACGATAACTCTTAGTTATAAAGAGAGACAAAATCGTTGTTAGAATTGCAATCCACCCAAGTAAATAACGAGGTCCTAGGTCGAATTTAACAACGCTATATTCTACAAAGAGCGCAAGAGCATATGCAGTTGCAAATGCCAAAAAATCTTTCAGTACAGTTATTAAAGTATAATATTTTATGTTTGCTTTGTCGCTGTTTTTGTTATACAATGTGTGCTACCTTATCATTAATTAGTGTAATTGATGGATGCAAATTTAGTGATTGATTTTAAAATAGTTGCAACATTAATGGCTGCGGCTTTATCTATAAATGTTTCAAAAGAAACAGGTGCAGAGTCATCGGCATCATCTGAGATTAGTTTAATTGCGATAAATGGCGTACCTTCTAAAAGTGCAATCTGGCCTACGGCGCCACATTCCATGTCGCATGCAATGGAATTAAAAGTTTTAACTATAAAATTTCGCTTTTCTATTGAAGAGACAAACTGATCGCCGGATGCTACATTTCCAAAATGGGCATGGGGGAGTTCTAATCTTAAAATATTAATACATTCTTTACATGTTGGAATAGCTGTTAAATTGACTTGTGGTATTAATCCAGGCAAATCACCAATTGGAGTTGTGTCTATATCATGTTGCGAAACACTAGTAGCTACTACAACGTCGAACAATTTAGAAACTCCTAGCCCTCCAGCAACACCAGTTGAGACCAAAAGTGAGGGTTTATAATTATTTATTAATAGAGCAGTTGCGGATGCGGCTAGAACTTTACCAATGCCTGTTACAACAATAACCACATCTACACCAGTTAATGTGCCTTTATGAAAAATCATGCGCCCTATTTTCTCATCACAACGATTTTCCAACATATTGATTAAAATGGTTGCTTCTTTTTCTAAGGCTATTAAGAAACCCACTTTGTTTTTTGAATACATGTTGTCCTTATGAAATATTAAATTTCAAACAAACTTATAGCTTATGTGTTATAACAAAATAAAACATAGAGATACTTATGTTTAAAATAAAATTTGCTTTTAGAAACAGAATAGATATTAATAATTAATATAAATTCTGCTATAATTTTGCTTATGTCAAATTGTAATTATAATGCAATTGTGTTTAATAGTCAAGAAAATGATAAAAGAATTTAAAACAGAAGAATCAAAAAGGCAAAATGCTAGGAACGGAAAGATAATTTTTAATCAGGCGCTGTATAATTATGCTTTACAAATAATTATGTGGAAAGATTAAAAGTCTGCCGCTCTTAGATATAGATGTTGATTTTAGAAAAATATAGAAGTATTTAATCACTGAAAAGTAGCGGGATTTAATCAAAAAAGACGTTCATTGATAGAATTTAAATGTATTTTCTTGTTGTTTAAAAGTGATACGACAAACCAAATTATAACAAAAGCCAGCGAGATTAGGAGACCAAGGAAAACTCCTGATCTAGGGAAAATACCAAAATCGATATATTTTGCGACTAGAGCACTCATAGAAGGAAGTAAACCATTTATGACAAAAGCGAGAATGTAACCAATGAAAGAAGATGTGATTGCCACGATTGAAGCCTCTCCTAGAGAAAACATGGAGTAGTTTTTAGTTGTCATTCCAGATAATTTGTAAACTAAAAGCTCCTGCTTTCTGTCAAAAATTGCGACAATCGAGACATTAATAATACCTAGCACACTAATTAAATAGATGGCTACTTGTAGTAGAAGCAGGAGATTAGAAACTCCTTTTGAAGTATCGGATGTCCCTGAATATGCCCATTCATCATATCGCAACGCATAAATTTGTCCGACTTTATTGTCGTCAGACGCTGCGTTTTCTGCAGCATCGCGTACCACCAAGAAGAGAAGTTGCTCATCTTCAGTGGATAAATTCTGATCAATATTAACTAAGAACATAGTTGAATCGAACATCATTGAAAAATCGGTAATTTTAACATACATAACCCTATCATAACTAGTAACTGAATAATCAATCCCTATTATGAGAAAAGTGAAATCGTAATCTACAAAATCGGTACTTGTAGGAAGGAATGATATAGTGTCACCTATTTGCCAATTGTTTTTGATCATCAATTCAGAATTGACTATTACAGGGTGATCTGTAGAGTTCCATCTTTCTTTTGCGTCACTGGATAAATTCTCACATACCATTTCAACGGATTCAAAATCGCGTGCACCATAAGTGTTAATATATCCGTCGAGATTTTCTATAGGGTTATCAGGTGCCATTAAAACACCAAAATTAATATAACCCACAGATTTTATTTCAGAAATAGATGTTATAGAATCTCTTATTCTATCATAACCTGCGACATCTCTTTTTTGTAGACTAACAATAACATAATCCGATTGAAATCTGGAATTATATGGCACAACCGCTAGTTTAACTAAATCTATAACTGATGCTACAATAAAAGTGAACGCAAAAACGGTTGATAGTAAGATAGTGATAGAACGTAATGATTTGTTTTTAAATGAGGATAATGTGCTGATGGCAATACCACCAGATGCTTTTAGTTTTCTAAATAAAAAAGACAAAAATTTGATGATGGGCGTAGCTGATAAATAGATAAATAAGCCAGCTGCAATTATCAGAAAACAACTGACTATTACTACCCCTATTCCTGTTATAAATTTTAGCATTATTGCTAGCCCTATTACTAAAACAGTAGATATTACAAAGGCTACGAGGTTGGTTGGTTTTATGTTGCGCTGCGCGCCTGCAACGAGCTCTCGTATTGATTTTCGAGCGCCTGATAAAATAGGAGACAAGCAAGCGGCGATGGATACAAATATAGCTATTAATGCTGATAAAACATATTTCCAAAAAGGATATGAAATTATATTAATTTGAGCTGATAATAGTGAACTAGAAATAATTTGCATAGCAAGTCTTCCAGCTACAAGTCCGATGGATAGCCCTATTAGTGCATAGATCAACACTTCTACAAGCATAATAAAAGTTACTTGCAAGGGAGTTGCACCAGATGCTTTAAAAATTATCATTTCAGACATGCGCTTTCTTGAAATTACTAGGTAAGATGTCAATTGTATAAGCATCATCACTGCTATTATAAAGATCAAACCTGCTACAAACAACAAAGTGTTATTCATAGTTATTTCCTTTGCGTAAGAGGCGCGATTGCCTTCTTCAATTGTTAGTTCAGGGTATGCCTGCTTAAAAATGGTTTCATATTTTTGGTAATCACCTGGGTCGTTAAACTTCAGATAGACTGCATTTATGACGCCTATAACACCAATTGCTGAAAAATCTAATAAAACATTAACACCAGCACCAATAGAAAAAATACCAGTGTTTTTAGCGATGTAGAGGACTATAAGCTTTGCGTACATGTCATACGTGGGCACATAGATCTCGATTAAATCTCCTGCGGAAATATTAGCGTTTTTTGCAAACGTTTCGCCCAAAATAACAGGATAATATTCAATGTATGGCGTGTCTGATACGATAGCAGTATCGCCTTTCCATCGTTCTGCAAATTCCAGAGTGTGGTTATTTAGATATTCAGATAAATCAACAGCTTCTACTATAATGACTTTAGAATCATCAGTAGTTTTCATAACTGAATTGAATCTTAAAAAATATTCGCTTTGAACATTGTCATTTGGGTCAAGGAGTTTTTCTACATGTGCACTACTGAAGGTATCACCATTTAGATCTGAGGTAATGAGCATATCAGCACCTTGTGCAACGCGTGAATATTCAGCAATATTAATATTGTAAAAAATATCAGACACCGAAAAAGAAACAAACAACATAATGGTAATGATTACGATAGTAAATACAATCATTAGCGCCTGGCTTTTACTTTTTGCAATACTTCTGAGTGTATGCTTAAGCAGTATGTTCATCTACACCAGGTCCTTTGTTTGTAGTCTCAACTAACTTTCCATCACTTATGTTAATTATTCGATTTGCAAATTGAGCATTTTTTTCACTATGCGTAACTTGTATTATAGTGGTATTTAAATTTTTATTAATATCCTTCAACAATTTCATAATATCATTGCCAGTTTTGCTATCTAGATTGCCAGTCGGCTCGTCCATTAAAATCATTTTCGGATCAAAAATAAGACCACGTGCAATTGCTACACGCTGTTGTTCTCCACCTGATAATTTGTCAGGCAGCTTGCTTACATGATCTTGAATTCCTAAATACTCAACTAGTTGCTCGAATTTGGAGGAATATGATTTTTGCGATTTTCCTGAGAGAATAATAGGCAATAGAATATTTTCTCGCACAGTTAAATAAGGAGCTAAATTAAAAAATTGAAAAACAAAACCAATAGTAGTACGACGGAGGATCGATAGTTCGTTTTCTTTCATCTTCGTTATATCTTTGCCATCTATTAAAACCTGGCCGTCTGTGGGTTTATCGATCCCTCCTAGTATTGTTAAAAGTGTGGATTTCCCAGATCCAGATGCTCCAGTTATAGATAAAAAATCACCACTATCAACTGATAGTGATACAGAATCAAGAATGGTTGTTTCACCAAACCTTTTTACGACATCTATAGCATTTAATAGTGACATTTAACTCTCCTGTGGGGCGCCATTTACTAGTCTAACAAACATGCCAAAAAAGATAACAGTAAAGGCAGTTTCTATACCCTTTGTGGGCCTTTGTATTAGCTCTGAAAAACGGGTCAATGATAGTTGTAGGTTGTTTAGATTTTCTGTATCAAGCTTATTTAAGTCATCCGTGCTGGTTATATGAGAATAATCATCTGTGATGGAAGTCATTAGCGCATACAATTCAAGGATCAAATAGGATTCTTTGGTTTTTTTTTCGATAAACAATGTTTGGTTGAATAATTCTTCATCATTTTCTAAAACATCCATATATGCTAAAACAGTTGCAAATTTGTTGGCAATGTCGATGGAAGAAAAATCAGAAGCCTCAAATGATTTTTCTATGCAAGCTTTTATTGTTTTTATAGTTGAAAGTGAAGAATAAAGAGAATCAATACTAGAATAATTTGTGATATAGTCTACTAGAGAATCAAATGTGGAACTGGGCAAAGTGACAAGCACATCCGTCAGGACTCTTAACAAAAACTCAGTAGATCCTTCTAATGATTCAGAAATTCCATTAATTGAAATTGCTTCACGATTAGTAAGCCCGAATTGTTCATAATCTGCAATATCAATTAGAGCAGTTCCAATCCCCAAAAGAGATTCGAGTTTATTAGATCCAAAACTATTCAGAAAATCATCTAATCGTGCGCCTTGCTCATAAAAAGTTTCACGTAAAACTCGACCATCGGCGTAAGAGATAGTAGAAGAATTTGTGATTTCTTGCAACGCTATGTAGGAGTTTGCTATATCAGAGAACAAGTATGCAAAGTTATTACGACCCATTTCAATTAATAAGGCTTTTTCATTGGATTCTTCTGCTAGGGTGAGTAGTGATAATTCAAAGACAAATTTGCCAAACTCAAAAGCCGTCAAGCCTGTTTGGTAGATTATTTCTTCAACAAATTGTGGCACACCAATATTATATATAATAAGCGAGAAAACTTCTAATGTGGCGTCCGTTTCAAAAACAGGTTCGCCACTATCATCAAGAACAGGTTCACCACTATCATCAAGAACAGGCCTTGCAATTTTAGAAATGAGGTTAGTTAAAAATTCTTGAGGTTGATCAACCGCATTTAAATATCTTGAAATGGCTTCCACTTTATCCGCACTTATTTGTGCGTTTTCGAAAGAAAGCAATATGCTCGCAGCACCTAGTTGATCAAGATTTAAATAATCGAGATAGGTATCATATTCATCAGCAACCCAGTTTTTTAAATAGGCCCTGTAACTTAGTTTAAAAGCATTTTGTACATCTCTAGAATAGTATATTTGATAAGAATCTAAATCACTAGTTGTAATTTGTCCTAGTCCAGGATCTTTTTTGTCTAGTGTTAATACAATAGTTGTAATTAGCAAAGCTAAAAACACAACACCTAGAACAATTAAAAATAGAATATTTCTGAGATGATCTTTGTTATTTATTACTTTTGAAGTATTCACACGAATATTATATACTCTATATAAATATAGAGTCAATATGAAAAGCATGAAATAACTAGAAAAGTTTGAAAATTCTGCAGTTTATCGTTAAATTTTCATAATAATTCTATTCATCTTCAGATTCATCCGAAGCAACATCATCGTAATCTTCTTCTAGGTCTTCATCGCTAACACCGCCGCTATCTTTTATTAATTTAGAGATAAGCTCTTCTGTTTTGGGGTTGTCAGATATGGAGCGACTTCTAAACAAACTTTGTGATTCAGCACTGCGCTTTTCTGTATTTACTTTGACCTTATCTAGAATTGCATCATAGTCAGGTAATTCGCTGAGATCTTTCAAACCAAACTTTTTCAAAAACTCATCTGTAGTTGTATATTCATATGCCGAGCGATGAGAGTCTCTTGAACGTTTTATTAAGTTGAGTCGTAGGAGCATAGCTATTATTCGATCAGACTTATATACGCCACGGACGCTGTTTATTTCTTTATGGGTAATAGGTTGCTTGTATGCAATTATTGAAAGGCCTTGCAATAGGGTTTTAGATAATTCGCGCTCTCGCACTTCTTGCAAAATATCAGCGACGGTTACCCCGTAATCGGGGTTTGATTGAAACTGATAAAGGTTTCGTGTTCTTATAAGGTGAATACCATTACTACCTGAGTATTTTTGAACTAGTTCAGCAACTGCAGTATCAATTTCTTTTTTTGTGTATGTATTAGCTAATGCTATATAAAATTCTTTTAATTCAATACCATCTCCAGCCGCAAAAAACACAGCTTCTAAAATGTTATTCAACATCGGCAAAACTCTCCTTATTATCTAAATCTACTTTGTCCGTTTCAGGTGTGTGTTTTAATATTATATTTGTACCACGGCGCTCCTGGACAGAGATAGCGACGTGTTTTTTCAGAACTTCTAAAACCGCTAGGAATGCATTTATAACTTCTAGTTTTGAAAAGTCTTTTTCAAAAAGATCAAACAAACTTATTATTTTCTTTTCGCGAATTAACAAAATTATACGTTTTATCATGTCAGTTACTGTAAAACGCTCACGCTTAATAATCTTTACCTCAGAAATTTCTTCTGGATATTCGACGGTTTCTAAAAATTCTTCGAATGATTCTACAAATTTATCAACGTCTGCATTTTTAAGAATTGGTTTATAATCTTTTCGTCTATATACAGGACGTCTGTAAAACCGATTTAGACGCTCTCTAAGGGCCAATTTTTCGCTCACTTCTCTAAACAATGAATATTCATCAGCATAAAATATTTTACCATGTGAAGTGGTTGTTTCAACTATTTCTTCGTAATCATCCATTTGGCTGTTATCAGAAAAGAAAACCAGTTCGGCTGATTTATACCTAAGCAGTTGAGAACCGCATTTAATGAAATTAGCGATTGTATTATAATCCTTTGCTGGGAGTGTTGCTATGTAATCATTAAATTGTTGTATAACATCGGAAATTTGAATTTCAGTAATTTTTAATTTTTTATCTTTGCAATATTCATAAATCTTATCATAAGGAATAACCTCTTCATAGTAGTGGTATGAGAGTGCCGAGACGTCAGGTAGTGCATCATCATCATGGAAATCTTCTTCGTCAGTCTCAATTTCCTTATTTTCTAACATTCGCCTTTTTAAATCTTGAGACAAATCAATTTCTGACATACATTTCTCCTATAAGTTAAACAAAAAAGCCAATTAAATGGGATATAAGCCTATTAAACAGGTCAAATATGTTCAAATAGGCAAAGAATGGTAAGTATTGTCCTATAAAGCCTGAAAGGGATGATAGAATCAATAATCCCAGTAAGATGTAATTACCATAGCGATACATAAAACGTGAATAAGCATTGTCATATGGCAAAAGAACATCTAATATTCTAAATCCATCTAGCGGATATATAGGTAAAAGATTGAAAAATGCCAACATGAAATTTACGAAAACGCCATACGAAAAAATATAGTAGATAAAAAGACGGATATATATAGCAGTTTGTGAAGTGTTTATAGAGAATGGTATAGTGCTATAGATATATAACAATAACAAACTGAATAAAGCTAATAAAATATTAGTTAATATGCCTGCAGAGGATATTGCTATTGTATTGGGTTTATAATTTTTGAAGTTTCTAGAGTTTACAGGAACTGGTTTTGCATAACCAAAGCCTACTATTAAAAACATGATAAATCCGATAGGATCAATGTGTGCTATTGGATTTAGAGTAAGACGTCCAGCAACTTTTGCTGTATCGTCACCACAACGATATGCTGCAAACGCATGCCCAAACTCATGGAGTGATAAAGAGAATAACACTACTATAATATATGCAATAAAAGAAAGTATTGAATCTCTTATTTCTACGCCTGAGGTTAAGTTAAAAAGTTGTCGTAATATCATTTACAAAAGGGCCCCATAAAATGTTGCTATATATGATTTTTTATAGAATATGATAAGTTTGTGCAAAATCAATAATTACATTCTTATGATTTTAATTATCCAGAGAAAATGCAAATTTGATTAACTATAAAATTATAGTTAAAACATAAAGAAATGTCAATTAAATTTGTAAAGTGAATAAACGAAGTGAATAAACATCTTGAAAGGACTAATAGTAGTATGGCTTTAATATACGCATTAGGATAATTAAGTTTTAAATAATAAAGAAACGAGAATCGAGGAATTTCAAAAAAAGCTAATTAAATTCTTAAAAAAGCAAAAAAACTGTTGCAATAATTTGTTTTTTGAGTTAAAATATAAATAACCTTTGTTAAAGTGTTCACGACAAATGGGGATGCTCCGGATTCGACCGGTAGCAGGACTTGAAAGATCACGTGTCGAAGGCTCGTCTTCGTAAAAACGGAAAACTAAAAATTAAATCGTGTTAATAACAATTTAGAGCTCGCTGCCGCTTAAGGTGGTCGTCAGAGTCGTAACCTATGGACGACAATTCTGGCGTGGTTAATAGGGTAACGCGTGCATCAGGTGCTCTGAGATGCAAACGGGATTAGGAGCTTGGTTGAGTTAGAGCCTGCGAACTGGCGATAACAAAACGACAATAAAAGATTCGATACACACGTAAACGTCTTTTGGATTTTCTATCGACACAGGGGTTCGACTCCCCTCATCTCCACCATAATAACACGTAAGAATGGAAAAACCCGTTTTGTACATTCTTTCTTTTTACCTTATGCAAGGAAACGGCGCTGTTACAAGAGTTTTAAGGAAGTTGTCGTTTGACTAACTGGCCGCTCCGCCGCTTGTGTTTTTTTTGACGATTTTAGGTGAAATCCCCAAAACCGGAAAAGTAGTCAATCACTTACGCAAAAACTTGTGCATTTTGAGTAAGTTTGCGAAAGAAGTAAACGTATAAACCATTGACGAGGGAAACGTCGGGATTTAAAACAAGATAGAGAAGGATCTGCATTACATCGGCAAATACACGGAGAATACAATAGTACAAGGCGGTATTTAAGCTAATCTTCAACGCCTTATACCATAAACAGCACTACAAGATGATGATGGGCGATAACGATGCACAGAGGATGACAGGGAACGAATAAATTTTTTGCACTGCAATTTTCGATAACTTTTCATTAGCAGAAGCAAATCAAAGGATGTGAGGCAAAATCATGAGAAACCTCATGCAAAAGCACGAGATGACCGAAGAGGACATCAAGCGAATATATATAACACCCAACATCACCTCCAAATGGGATGTGCGTAATCAGGTAAAGATGGAGCAGGTTTTTACTGATTGACGTGTTATTGTGCGCGGAAATTCTGTGGGGCGATGTTCGCGAAAAAGAGCTGACTATGTTCTCTATTATAAGAGCAATCTACCCCTTGCTATAGTTGAGGCAAAGGACAATAAGCATAGTGTTGGAGCGGGCATGCAACAAGGCATCGAATATGCTGAAATTCTTGACATCCCTTTTGTGTATAGTTCAAACGGTGACGCTTTCCTCGAACACGATATGCTTACTGGGCAGGAAAAAGAAATCGCTCTTTCCGATTTTCCAACGCCCGCAGAGTTATGGAAGCGTTATTCAGATGTCAAAGGGCCGACCACCGAACACGAAGACTTAATAACCGTGCCATACTATTTTGCTCCTGGAGAAAAGGCCCATCGTTACTATCAGCGGGTAGCTATCAACCGCACGATTGAAGCCGTTGCACGTGGACAAAATCGAATTCTACTCGTCATGGCTACAGGCACAGGCAAGACATATGCTGCCTTTCAAATTATCCATCGTCTTTGGAAATCTGGCACAAAGAAAAGATACTTTTTCTTATTGACCGCAACTTCATCGTTAATCAGACGATGCAACAGGACTTTAAACCCTTTAAAAAGATAATGACAAAAATCGAAGGCAAAGTGATTGATAGTTCATATGAGATTTATTTGTCTCTCTATCAGCAATTAACCGATGAAGACGACAAAGAAACCTTCCGCGAATTTAAACCAAACTTCTTTGACCTAATCGTCATTGATGAGTGCCATCGCGGAAGTGCCAAAGAAAATTCGCGTTGGCGCAAGATACTTGAATATTTCAGCGACGCAACACAGATTGGCATGACAGCCACCCCCTAAAGAAACTAAAGATGTTTCTAGCTCCAGCTATTTTGGAGAGCCAATTTATACGTACAGTCTCAAACAAGGCATAGACGACGGGTTTCTAGCTCCGTATAAAGTGGTGAGAGTGGGTCTTGATCGAGACATCCAAGGATGGAGACCACCACCAGGAAAAGTTGATGTAAACGGTAACGAGATTGTGGACAGAGAATACAACATCCGAGATTATGATCGCAACCTAATTATTGATGATAGAACCAAGACCGTGGCGTGGCGGATTTCTGAATTTTTGAAAGGTACATATCGTTTTGACAAGACAATCGTCTTTTGTGTGGATATAGAGCACGCAGAAAGAATGCGACAGGCGCTCGTGAACGAGAACTCCGACTTGGTAGCTGAAAACCCCAAGTATGTCATGAGAATTACTGGCGATAGCGATGAGGTAAAGCACAACTCGATTATTTTATCTCTGAGGATGAAAAATATCCTGTAATTGTTACGACTTCAAAGCTGATGACCACCGGTGTCGATTGCAAAACCTGCAAACTAATTGTGCTTGACAGTAATATAGGTTCGATGATCGAATTTAAGCAGATTATTGGGCGTGGCACTCGAATCAAAGAAGACCACGGCAAGATGTTTTTTACCATCATGGACTTCCGTGATGTCTGCCGCCTGTTCGCTGACCCAGAGTTTGACGGTGACCCGATTCCTGTTGATGCAGGTGAAGAGAGAGATGGAGACACGCCCCCCGACGGAGATGAGATCGACAATGAAAAATTGCCAACTCCTCGCATAAAGTATCGTGTTAACGATGTAGAGGTTGTCATTTTGAACGAGCGACTGCAGTATTACGATAAAGACGGAAAGCTTATCCTCGAAAGCGTGACTGACTACTCAAAAAAGAACATACTCGGCGAGTTTCCTACGCTCGATGATTTTTTGACCGCATGGAATTCCAGCGAGAGAAAGCAAGCAATTATAGATGAGCTTAAGGAACGAGGTGTCCTGATTGAGACTCTCCGTGAGGCATCAGGGAATCGTGATATTGATGATTTTGACCTTATCTGCCACATAGCGTTCGACAAGAAATCTCTGTCAAGGCGTGAACGTGCGGATAATGTGAAAAAGCGTGATTATCTCAACAAATACGAAGGATTGGCTCGAGATGTTCTGTCTGCTCTGCTTGATAAGTATTCGTCAGTTGGTATTGGCGACTTGGATGAAATACAGGTGCTGACCATTGCTCCGTTCCGAGACTTAGGCAGTACTAAATCAATCGTCGAGGCGTTCGGTGATCGGGAACAATACCGTCATGCCGTGAAATCGTTGTGGGATGAACTATATAAAACAGCGGTATAAAGCCAAAAGGAGAAACATATGAGTCTTAACAATTTTGTAAAACGACTTCAAGACATTATGCGTAGCGATGCGGGCATTAACGGCGATGCACAGCGCATCGAGCAAATGGTGTGGATTCTTTTTCTGAAAGTTTACGATGCTAAGGAAGAGGAGTGGGAAACACTAGATGAGAACTATACATCTATAATTCCAAGTGAATATCGCTGGCGCAATTGGGCAGTTGATCACAAGGATGGGAACGCCCTAACTGGTGATTCTCTTCTCGACTTCGTGAACAATAAACTATTCAAAGCCTTCAAAGAATTGGCGATTGACGAGCATACGCCAATGAAGCAAATCATCGTCAAGACCGCCTTTGAAGATAACAACAATTACATGAAAGACGGCATCTTGCTCCGCCAAGTCATAAATGCCGTTAATGAGCTAAACTTTGATGATTATCAAGACCGTCATGCATTCGGAGATATTTATGAAACTATATTGAAAAGTCTACAAAGCGCAGGAAACGCCGGCGAATTTTACACGCCTCGCGCCGTTACTGATTTTATGACTCAGATGGTTGCGCCAAAGCTCGGTGAGAGCATTGCGGATTTTGCCTGTGGAACAGGTGGGTTTCTAACATCTGCGCTGAAAATTTTGGATAATCAAGTGCAAACGGTCAAGGATAAAACGGTTTATAATAGTTCAGTATACGGAGTAGAGAAAAAGGCGTTGCCGCACCTGCTTTGCGTAACGAACATGCTGCTGCACGACATAGACAACCCCACCATCATCCACAGCAACTCGCTCGAAAAGAATGTCCGTGATTACAAAGACACCGACCGATTTGATGTTATCCTCATGAATCCTCCATACGGAGGTAGCGAAAAGGAAGGGGTTAAAATAAACTTTCCCACCGACCTACGGTCCAGCGAAACTGCCGACCTATTTTTATCGCTCATTATGTACCGCCTAAAAAAGAATGGTCGCGCTGCAGTGATTATTCCCGATGGATTTTTGTTTGGAACAGATAACGCCAAAGTTGCAATCAAGAAGAAACTGTTTGAAGAGTTCAATTTACATACGGTGGTGCGTATGCCTCACGATGTTTTCGCACCATACACAAATATTAAAACAAATATTCTGTTCTTTGACCGTCCGCTCACGTTCACAGCGGGAAAACCGGCAACAACAAAGACGTGGTTCTATCGACTTGATATGTCGGACGGTTATAAGCACTTCTCAAAAACCAAACCAATGAAGCTGGAACATTTTGCACCAGCAATGGAATGGTGGAGGGAACGTACCGAAATCAACATTGACAGTTTTGACAAAGCTAAATGTTATGAAGTAGCTGAACTTGTTGCAAGGAATTATAATATTGACCTTTGCGGTTTTCCTCATGAGAAAGAAGAAATCTTGTCGCCTCGTGATTTGATAGCGCAGTATCAAGAAAAACGAGCAAGCCTCAACGCTGACATTGACCGTATCCTGATTGAAATCGAAAAGATTTTGGGGGTAGAAACATGAAAGAAAAAACTGAAATTAAAATGCACTCCTCAGCAGCGGAATACTTGACGTTTGTTGCTGCGACGGGCGATAATGCGGACAGTGTGGAAATGCGCTATCAGGATGAGAACATCTGGTTGACGCAGAAGTTGATGGCGACATTGTATGACGTGAGCGTTCAAAACATCGGGCAGCACATCAGGAAAATCTTTGAAGACGGTGAGCTGTCGCCTGCTTCAGTTATAAAGAAATACTTTATAACTGCCTCCGACGGCAAGGATTACGAGACAAACCACTACAGCCTTCAAATGACTATAGCTGTGGGTTTTAAGGTGAATAACGAAAAAGCGGTGCGTTTTCGTAAATGGGCTGGGCAGATAGTCAAGGACTATACTATTCAGGGATGGACGATGGATGTCTACCGAATGAAGAAAGGACATATGTTTACGGACGAGTATTTTGAGCGACAACTGCAGCAAATTCGCGAGATACGTCTGTCCGAGCGCAAGTTTTATCAAAAGGTGACGGACATCTACGCCACGGCGTTTGACTATGACAAGGACGCCGGGACAACGCAGGATTTTTTTAAGCTGGTCCAGAAAAAGCTCCATTATGCTGTTCATCGTCATACCGCCGCCGAGTTAATCGTCGAACGCGCCGACGCAGGCAAGGAATATATGGGGTTGACAACGTGGGATACTGCGCCTAACGGCAAAATTATAAAGGACGACGTAACAATTGCGAAGAACTATCTAAACGAGCAGGAGATGAATTATCTTGAACGGATTGTATCTGTCTACCTCGACTTTGCGGAACTGCAAGCCGAGCGAAAAATTCCTATGTTCATGCAGGACTGGGCGAAGCGGCTTGATGGTTTTCTGGAGTTTAACGGCAACGAAATTTTGACAGATGCAGGCAAAATTTCGCACGAACAGGCGAAGCTTTATGCCGAAACTGAATTTGAGAAGTATCGTGTGATACAGGACAGATTGTTTAAATCAGACTTTGACAGGCTACTTGAAGAACTCGGAGAGGGGGATGTGGAATGACAGCACAACAGCTAAAAAGTGCAATCCTTCAAATGGCGGTACAGGGCAAACTCGTGTCGCAGAATCCTGCCGACGAACCAGCATCGGTACTTTTAGAGCGCATACGTGCAGAGAAACAATCTCTCATAAAAGCGGGCAAAATTATGGGGGATAAGAAGGCGACCGCTTCCGATAGTTTGCCTTATGAGAAGTTGGCTAATCCACCGTATGAACTACCAACAAGTTGGGCGTGGGTGAGCCTTGAAAATGTTTGTTGGCTTGATAACGGCAACGCACATAACGGCGAGAAATTACCGTATTTAGAGGCGCGATATTTGCGTGGCAAGAAAGAAGCCATTAGCCAAGAATTTGGAATACTATTGCAAAATGGCGATAAGGTTATACTTGTTGACGGCGAAAATTCAGGCGAAGTTTTCGATATAAACGAGCGAGGTTATATGGGCAGCACTTTTCGGAAATTAAAACATTCGCAAGCAATAAACATCGAATTTTTGCAGTTTTTCCTAGCTTTACACAAGAAAACCCTGCGCGAAAACAAAATTGGATCGGCCATTCCGCATCTCAATAAAAAGCTGT
>JAIRKT010000066.1 GCA_031259965.1 Christensenellaceae bacterium
TAATCAAAAAGATGAACATTCCTAATTTAGGATTATTAAATTTTGATCTTGAAAACTTAATCGGTTTGTTTTCAAAAACAAATCTAAAAAAATCCTCCACGGTTAAAATTTCAGAATAAGGGCGAATGCCAAAATTTATTTTTGATATATCTAAATTTATTGGAATTTTTTAATAGTGTTTAGTGGGTCTACGATTTCATCAACTGTAAAACACAGGTATATAGAAAATGAAAATTTTACCAAGAATTTATCTTAAACGTTAAAAAATCATAATATTGACACAAAAAACAGAAAAAAAACATATTGTGCTAGATTAACAAAAAAATTCATGAATTTCGACTTCTTAGATGCGGAGTTAAGACATAAAAAAGCTTGGATGATTATGTGGTAAAATAAAATTTTATCTATTTTTTGAATTATATCATATCATTACTTGGAAAAATTTAAAGTGTTTGCATGTTCTACATAATTGCGGAATTTAGGATATATTTTAATAAATGGCATGATTCACTCGCGTCATTAGAATAATTTAAGATTTATCTGATTAGTTAAACAAAAGTTTAGATTTGAATAGTTAAATCTCACAGCGGGCGTTTTTGAGAGAAATTGGCATTTTTCACCAGGCCAGTTGTACAAAAGTGTAAAAAGTTAATGTTTGCATTATTTTGCTTGGATTTTTTTCTGTTCCATGCATACAATATATGTGTAAATGAAATTTTCTCTAAAAATCGCCTTTGTATCAACTCTAATAATTATTTTGGTTGTTTCAATTGTGGTTGGAATTTGTTCGTCAAAGAAACTTTTAGCTGAAACAATAACTCACCGTTTTTCCAATGGTAATTTAAATATTAAGATTGCGCAATTAAGCGATATGCATTATCCTTTTGGGTGTGTTGCTCTTGATAAAATTTCAGAAGAACTCAGAAATTTTAAACCTGATTTTATTTTTCTTACAGGTGATATCATTGATAGCAAGTCTAGCAAAAATGACATTTTTAATTTGACACCTTTTTGCAAAGAATTAACCAACATCTCTAGTGTCTATGCTGTATCTGGAAATCATGAACTATCAAATGTTCACTTACAATACTTCATTGAAACTCTAAAAGCAACATCGATTTCTTATTTAGACAACGACACACAACTAATTAAAATCAAATCTAAAAGTTGTTTAATAGTAGGCTTTGCGGACAACTCCGATTTTGAATCATTACATTGGAGAGATACTCTGCCAAATTATCCGCTACTAATATTAACTCATAGACCAAAAACTTTTTATAACTATCTTTCAATATTAAAAAACAACTCTCTCATTTTATCTGGCCATGCTCATGGTGGTTTGATTCGCATTTTTAACAAAGGATTAATAGGACCTAATGGTTCTTTGATGCCCAAATATACCAAAGGAATTTATGAAACTGAAATTGCCAATTCGCGCTTAATTGTTTCTGCTGGGCTGGGATACGGCAGTAAACAAAGAGCTCGTTTTTTTAATAAATTTCATATTCCCTTAGTTGAGGTAGTTATCTAATATGCGATTCAAAAGTTAATTACTAACTTTTTTAATGTCTTTGCTGTTAGTTAATAAAATCTACATTATTTATTTTGAAAAAAACCCAATTGTATTATATAATATTTTAATTATACTAATGGAGTACAATATGCACGAATTACTTGATTTTCTTTTAAAGTACCTTATACCTGATCAAAGTTATGAAATAGTAATACTAGAAGATGACATGAATAGTGTTATTAAAATCATAACAACCCAAGCTAATGTGGCAAAAATTATAGGTAAAGGTGGTCGCATGATCAAAGCCTTAAAAACCTTTGTTAAAGCAGCAAGCCATACTAATAATGTTCAATATGACCTCCAAATTGAAGAAACAGAATGAACTCCTATTAGTTGGAAAAATTTTACGCGCACATGGTATTAAGGGTGAATTAAAAGTATTACCTCTAACCAATAGCCCTGATGAGTTTGCAACCATAAAAACCATTCACATAAACAACAAAGTTTATGAATGCGAGAATATACGTGTTGCAAATTCCCATTTGATTATTAAGCTAGATGGATTTTCTACTCGAAACGAAGCCGAAAAATTTGCTGACAAAGAAATTTATGTTGATTTTGACAATCGACCTGCTATCAAAAACGACGAATACTATATCGCGGATTTGCAGGGTTTAGAGGTCACAGACGGCACAAAATCTTATGGTTTTCTTGAAAATGTCATTCAAACTGGCAGTGTGGATGTTTATTGCGTGAAAGGCATTCATTCTCTTATGTTTCCTGCACTCAAAAGTGTGATTATAGACGTTGATTTTAATAGTTCCAAAATATTAGTTTCCGCAGATGAGCTAGTTAAAGTGGCGGTATATAATGATAATTGATATCATTACCTTGTTTCCGGAAATTTATTCTGTACTAAACGAAAGTGTCTTAGGAAGAGCACAAAACGAAAATATGTTTAAGTTAAATCTCCATCATCTAAGGGACTATTCGGAGGACAAACATAAAAGATGTGACGATACTCCATATGGGGGTGGCGTTGGTATGGTTATGACACCACAACCGCTTCATAGTGCTATCAATGCAACCGATCCCAATAGACATGCACACAGAATTTACTTATCACCTAAAGGCAAACTATTAAACCAACAAACTGTAGTTAGATTATCTAAAATAGATCATATCATGCTTGTTAATGGATATTTTGAGGGAATAGATGAACGCATTATTAGTTTAGATATTGACGAAGAAATATCTATAGGCGATTATATACTGACCTCTGGTGATTTTGCATCTTTAGCTTTAATCAGTGCTATCGTGCGTTATATCCCAGGTGTTTTAGGTAATGCTAATTCTACTAATGAAGAAACTTTTTCTAATGGTCTGTTAGAGTATCCTCAATATACAAGACCTCGTACCTTTATGGGGGAGCATGTCCCAGATGTTTTGTTGGGCGGAAATCATAGAGAAATTGCAAAATGGCGTTTACATAGTAGCCTTTCGTTAACAAAAACAAGACGACCTGATTTATTGCAAGACACTACAAACATAAAGAAATTAGAGGATTAAAATGCACATACACTGGTTTCCAGGGCATATGACAAAAGCTATAAGAATGATAACCGACGAAATTAAAAATATTGACGGCATTCTTTATGTTTTAGATGCTCGAGCCCCATTATCATGTATTAATCCCGCATTCGATCCAGTTATCGGTCTGCGACCTAGAGTTTATGTTATCAACAAGTTTGATTTGATAGACAAAAATGATATCAAACTATGGAAAGACTATTTTAAAGCAAATAACATGCAAGTGGTTTTTGCAGATAGCGCGCATAAAACAGATATAGTGCAAGTAAAAAATGCATTAAAAAGTGCAACATCCAACATAACAGATCGCTACAGGGCAAAAGGCGTTGAAAAAACAATTAGAGTTATGGTGATTGGAATACCTAATTCTGGAAAATCTACATTAATAAACAGCCTCTCCTCTGAAAAAAAAGCGCTAACTGGCAATAAGCCAGGTGTTACTCGCGGCAAACAATGGATTTCAATAGATGATCACCTCGATTTATTAGACAGCCCTGGTATATTGTATCCAGATTTTAAGGATCAAGAAAAAGCCGTCAATCTAGCATTAATTGGTAGCATTAAAGATGATATTCTAGATATCACGGAACTTGCCTTATCTGGTATTGCACTTTTGCAAAAAATTGCGCCGTCTAAATTATTAACCAGATACAATCTTACAACGGCCAGCGAAAATCCAGGTGCCATTTTGGAAATGATCGCTATTCAACGTGGCTATCGGCTTAAAGGAAATACTTTAGATATAGAACGTACAGCAATGGCATTTATTAATGACTTTAGAAAAGGCTTTATAGGAAAATTTGTACTTGACCATTTTCCTGAATAGGAATTTGGCAAGCATGATTATTTTAGTGAAATCACAGTCGCGCAAGGCTCACGCAGGATTATCGCTTCAAAGCACGTTCCATCCATGCTCTCAGTTTTCTTTTATACTACACAATTTCAAATTATTTTTTCAAGACCCTCATTCTTGCAAACGCTCTTGCTAGTGTTGCCCTGCTTAATTTGTATTCTGTAGCACTTCGTGCTTGTCTTAGTATTCTTTCATGTTCTTCAATCGCTTTTGCAACGCGGTTAGGTTCAACTTCTTCAGGCCATTCCATTGTTTGACAAAGAATAACTGTTTTTCCAGGCCTCACTTCAACAAAACCCTCACTATTCACCGCTGTTAATTCTTCTTCCTCATTCGTTTTCATCTTTACTACACCTGGAATTAATCCAATCACTAAAGGCGAATGTCCTGCAAGAATTCCTATTTTGCCCTCAGATGTTTCTACAATTAAACTCTCAATTTCACCTTCATAAAATGTTTTTTCTGGTGTTAATATTTCAATTGCAAATTTATGAATTGACATTTTCTTTTTCCTTTGACTCTCGATCTCTTTTCAATATTTCATCTAAATCGCCCGCAAAATAGAATAAATTCTCAGACACCGCATCTGCCTCGCCTTTAAGTATTCTATCAACACTATCTATTGTTTTGTTTAAAGGTACATATTTCCCAGGTATGTTAGTATATATCTCTGAGACAAAAAATGGTTGTGAAAAAAATCTCAAAAGCTTGCGTGCTCTGTACACAATAACTTTATCTTCTTCCGCCAGTTCATCCATACCAAGAATCGCTATTATATCTTGCAATTCTTTATATCTTTGCAGTGTCTCCTGCGTATTTCTTGCAACCTCATAATGCTTATTTCCAATTATCGATGGGTTTAACATTCGAGAAGATGAGGCAAGCGGATCTATTGCAGGGTAGATGCCTTCCTCTACAACCTTTCTAGATAAAACTGTTATTGCGTCTAAATGCGAAAAAATTGTGGCGGGAGCTGGATCTGTCAAGTCATCTGCAGGCACATATATAGCCTGCACAGAAGTAATTGAGGCATCCTTTGTTGTAGTTATTCTCTCCTCCAAAATACCTAATTCTGTAGCAAGTGTGGGTTGATAACCAACTGCTGACGGCATGCGCCCTAAAAGAGCAGATACTTCGCTCCCTGCTTGCACATACCTAAATATGTTATCAATAAAAAGCAAAACATCTTGTTTTTTAACTTCTCTAAAATACTCTGCTAGGGTAAGTCCCGTAAATGCTACTCGCATTCTTGATCCTGGTGGTTCGTTCATCTGACCAAATACTAATGCTGTGTTTTTTAGAGCGCCACTTTCCTCCATATCCGATAACATATCATTTCCTTCCCTAGATCGCTCACCCACACCTGTGAAGATTGAATATCCGCCATGCTCTGCCGTTATGCTATGAATGAGTTCTAGTATAAGGACTGTTTTGCCAACCCCTGCGCCACCAAACAAACCTATTTTGCCACCCTTAGTGTATGGTGTTAACAAGTCTATAACCTTTATGCCTGTTTCCATAATTTCAGTCTCACCCGATTGTGCACTGAATTTTGGTGGATTGCGATGTATAGGCCAACGTTCTTTTGCGTTTATTGGGCCCTTTTTATCAATAGGTTCGCCCAACACATTAAGTACTCTCCCTAGCGTCGCTTCACCCACTGGCACCTTTATAACATCACCAGTTGATATGACAATGGCTCCACGCGCTAAACCCTCGTTTGGTTCTAATGCTAATGTGCGCACAACACAATCATCTAAATAACCCTCTACCTCGAGTGTAATGGTTTTTTCACCACAATCGACTAGCAGTTTATCATATATCTTGGGCACATAAGCGGTAAATTTCACATCCACTACGGGACCAATTACCTGTACCACCTTGCCTTTTCTTAGACTCTTTTTCATCATTCCTCTATAGATTAGTTACTTTTCAGATTTAAACGAACTAATCTCTGTTAACTCCGTAGTAATTTGTGCTTGTCTTGCTCTATGATATTCCAATTCTAACGCATCTGTCATTTTTTTAGCGTTGTTAGTAGCCTCGTGCATTGTTTTCATCCTTTCGCTATGTTCACAACGCACCGATTGTATTAAACAACTATATGTGAGGCCCACTACATACTGAGGAGCTAAAATATCAAACACCTCTTCAGGTGATGGATCAAACTCAAAATCAGCTTTGCTTTTAATATCTATATCTAAGTCAGTTGCAAAATCTTCTTTTAGAAGTGGCAACAATCTCAAGGTTTTTGCCACATTCTTCTTGTTTTCCTCAGATGTGTATATTATTTGAATTTCGTCTATCATATCTTCATCATACAAACCAACCAAATCGGCTGTTATTCTGCGAGCATCCTCTAGAGTGGGCTCTTGTGCGTAATAAAGAAATTCAACATCAGGAATTATACCCTCGCGCCTAAAATATTCGTTTGCCATTTGACCAATTATGAAAATGCTCTTTTCATCTTTTTTTTCGCTTATAACCTTAAGCGCAAAATCAAGTACCCGGTGATTATACTCGCCTGCCAAACCATTATCACCAGCTATAATCACAAAGGCACATCTTTGAGTGTCCCTGTGTCGCAGATAGGAATGTTCTATCTCACCTTTGTGATTTAATATGTCTTTCAATATTTGTCTCACGCGCATAAAATAACGGACGTTTTTTCGATACTTGTCATTAGCCTTTCTCATTTTGGAAACACTAATAAACTCCATTGCCTTCGTTATTTGGGCAGTGTCCTTTATGCTTTTAACATGGTTTTTTATATCAATAATATTTTGCATTTTATGACCTTGTTACTTATATGCACTAACGTAATCGGATGTGGTTTTTTTAAGTTTCACCTCGTCCTCTGCACTTAACTCGCCACTTTCATCTATTCTCCTGCAAATTTCTGCTTCTTGCATTATTATGTAGTTATAATAAGCTTCAAGAAATTCATGGACCTTGTTTTGTGGCACTTTTTTTAAATACTTATTAACTATCGCAAATAAATAAAGTTCTTCCTTTAATGTGCTAAGTGGTGAACATTCTGCTTGTTTTATTGATTCAACTATTTTTGCTCCATAATTCAATATCTCTTTAGTTGATTCATCCAAAGAAGATCCAAACTGCGAGAAGACGGCGAGCTCTCTATAATGCGCTATATCCAACCTCATTTGCGCACTCAAATTTCTCATGAGTTTTGTTTGTGCTGACCCGCCCACACGGCTGACAGACAACCCTACATTTACTGCTGGACGTTGCCCTGCTTTAAACAATTCACCCTCTAAATATATCTGTCCATCCGTTATGCTTATTACATTAGTTGGAATATATGCGGCAATGTCTCCTGCCTGGGTTTCGATGATAGGTAGTGCTGTTGTTGAACCACCACCCAATTCTTTAGACAATTTAGCCGCTCTCTCTAATAATTTGCTGTGTATATAGAAAATATCACCTGGGAATGCTTCCCTGCCCGCTGGCCTCTTTAGTAATAATGAGATTGTTCTATATGCTACTGCATGTTTACTTAAATCATCATAAACAATAAGAACGTCACGCCCCGCATACATAAAATTTTCCGCAATGGCAGACCCTGTATATGGTGCTATGTATTGAAGTGGCGCTGAATCTGACGCTGTAGATAATACTATTATTGTATAACTCAAAGCACCATATTCTTCTAGTGTCTTAACTATTTTGCTGACAGCCGCCGCTCGTTGCCCTATTGCTACGTATATGCAAATCACATTCTTTCCACGCTGATTAATAATGGAATCTATTGCAAGCGACGTCTTGCCTGTCTGCCTGTCACCGATTATTAGCTCGCGTTGTCCCTTACCTATAGGTATCATAGCATCAATTGCTAATATTCCTGTTGATAATGACTCTTTTACTTTTGATCTATCAACTATGCTAGGAGCGGGGAATTCAATTCTTCTCGATATATCAGTACGCGCAGCGGGCCTTCCATCCAATGCATTCCCCAGAGGATCTATTACACGTCCCAAAAGCGCATCTCCTACAGGTACTTCAATTATTTTGCCAGTGGAATATGCTATATCACCATACTCTACCGCGGTGCCGCTAAGTAAAATAGCACCTATACTGTTGGTTGTTAAATTCATTGCTAATGCATACGCTTTGTTTCCAATTAAAAGAAGTTCATTATAACAACAATCCGACAAACCATCTATGTGTACTACTCCATCTGCTGCGGAAATTACTTTACCACATACTTTAAAATCAAGTTGGCTCTCTACTATATCTTTAGAATTTTCCTTTAATAGCGCAGGAATGTCTTTTACTGCAATTCCCTTTTTTAGCGAATCAGATATTAGTTTGTCCGCTACTTTTTTCATGTCAATAAGATCTTGTGCAGCAGTAGCATCTAATATTTTATCGCCATCTAAAATCGCTATACCACCTATAAGTCCTTCGTCTATAATATAATCAATTTCACTTTCTGCAACATTTAGACCTAATTCAAGTTTTGTCTTTTGGTCACGTGTCAATTCTATGGATGATTTTACAATAACTTTACGCATTTTTCACCTTATATCACATAAACGCAAATTTGGAATTTTTTGCGCCTCTGGTTGAGTTTTATTGTTAACCTTTCTTCCATTCACCAACCAAAAGGTTTATAACTGCATCATTGTCTTTTTGTCTAAACTCACGATCTAGAATTTTTGAGGCCATAGCAACAGCAAGCTCCGATATTGCGCCAGCCATCGCTTCTTTTTGTTCCGCTACTTTGATTTTTATATCTTCTTCCGCTTTTTCAATAATAACACTAGCTTTCTTTTTTGCGTCATTTATAATTTGATCAGCATTCAGATTTGCACTAACCGCTGCATCTTCTGTTATTTTAACAGCTTCTTTTTGAGCATTGTCTAACAACAATTCATATTTTTCACGAAGCTCAACAGCCACCGTTGTTGTCTTTTCAGCATCTTCAGCTTGTTTAGCATAAGATTCAGCGCGTGAAGCCATAAATTTTTTGATTGGTTTGTATAATAAAAATCTAACAACCACAACCAAAATTACTATATTAAAAAAGTGTATTAGTATTTCAATAAAGTTGAGTCCCAATGGCATTGCGGCAAGTATCAACATCATATGTAGTCACCCCCAGTTTACATTGTTATTAACAATATTGCAACCAATAAACTATATATAGCAAGTGTTTCTATAAAAGCCAGACCCATTAACAAAGTGGTTCTTATCTTTGAATCTGCTTCTGGTTGTCTTCCTATAGCATCTGTCGCTTTACTAATTGATATCCCCATACCAATTCCTGCGCCCAGACCAGTGAGCCCCAAAACAATGCCAGCACCCAAGGGTCCTAGCGAATCGATTGCACTTAAAATTTGCAAGAGCATAATTTAACCTCTCTTAATTTATTATTAATTTATATATTTCATTCTACCGCTTCTTGTGTGAATATAACACTTAAAGTAGCAAAAAGATATGCTTGTAATACAGCATGGAAAAACGTAGTAATGATTGCCACCGCTGATGGAATGGCAAAACTTAAGAATATAGTCGAATATAACAATTCCATAATGATAAATCCGCTCATTATTGAACCAAAAAGACGTAATGATAGTGATAGAGGAACAGCTATATCTGACATTAGATTTAATATATTAGGAACATACCTTTTAAATCGTCTTAGCTTCTTTTCTCTGAACCCACAAATGTTTATAACTATAAAGGCAGATATTCCACTAGCAAAACAAGTATTGATACTAGCAAAAGCGGGCCGCAATCCTACTAATTCGATTAAGGTTCCTAATGCAATAAACATAGCCATTGTGAATATATATGGGCCTACAAATCCGCCATGTTTTTTGTGCAAGGTGTCGACTGCAGATCTATCAAAATAAGACACCATAGACTCTAATATAAGTTGTAATCCTTTGGGGTTCTTCTTAAATTTGGGAATAACAAAAATTCTTAAAATGATAGCAAATAGTATAATTAAACCAGAGATTATAATAGCTGAATATAATGCCGGATTAACCTGTAAACCAAAAAAATTAATTGGCTCAGGATTTATAGACTCATCAACCGCATGCTTTAATCCACCACTAAAAGCCTCTTGAAATTGCTCCTGAAAAAAATCTATGAATTTTCCACCTAATAACGAATACACACTCTCACCTTAATTGGGCATTATTATCTAAAATAAGAAAGCAAGTCGCCTCATAGCTTCCTTGTCATATGATAACAAAATTATACTCTTTTTATAAAAAAAAGCAAGTAATAAAAACAAATGTTAAGATTCTTGCTTGAGTAAATATAATGTAAATAACCTGATGTTTGGAAAAGCTGTTTTTTATAAAGGTCTTAGAGTTAAATACCATGTATGCGCTTATAACTTTCTTCAATTATCAGTGTGTATTTAACACTATACTTTCCTTCTCTAAAATAAAATCGATGCACAATATCATCTATAGTCAAATCAACAGCTTCACTCGCTTTTTGAACAATCGTATATAAAAATTTTAATGGGAATGTGATTGTAACGGGTTTGCCTGAGAAATCCTTACCTATAAATCCAATTTCCGTGGTATTTATGTACAAATCTCCCTCTCCACTTTCTTTGTACGTACCATCACTGTTTACTTCCCATACGACAGGGTGTGATTCAAAAAAACTCTCATCACTCACGAGTTTCTTAATTGATTCGCGTTGATAATCATACCATTGATCAATACGCTTAAATCTTACGACACTTGGTGGTTTTGAAAGCATTTCGCCATACTCTGTGTACTCAATCGTATTATTGCATGCATCACATATTATTTCATTATCAGTTGTTCGCATTTCATATTCAGCGCCACATCTTGAACACTTATATAAAATATAGTGTAAACCTTTAGCTGGTGCTTTAGTTTTAAAACGAATACGATTGTCACGTTGATAAATGTGATCGTTGAATGCGAATGCGCTCTTTATTCGGCTGTATATATCTTTTATATTCATTGATTGAAGTTCTTCAACCGTAAACAATAGTTTAACTGTTGTTTGAATTTTCCCACGTCTGAATTTCACAGCCCACTTAGGCAAACTTAAATACCCTCCATTATTATGGCACATAACTATGGGCACATTTAAAAATTTAAGAAGCTTTGCAATATTTTGCAAAATACAGTGGAGTTGTCTTCCATCTAGAGATATCTTGCCTTCAGGAAACAAGGCGAGGTTGCAACCTATTTCAAGAGCCTTTTTCATTAACCTTACGCTATTTATGTTCATGGCAAATTGACTCATGGGAATCACTCCACCAATTTTTACAAAAGGTTTGACCGATTTCCATGCTAAAAGATCTCTAGCACCTATCATATTCAGCCTGTGTGGCAAAAGCGCCCCCATCATTAATAAAAAATCCAGGACCGATGAATGTGTGCCAATCGCTAAAAATGGACCTTTTAACGTCTTGATAGCATCTTCTTTATGAACCTTCACCTTGAATGCTACTTTTATCAAAAAACTACAGAATGGAATCAATAATTTATAAAGCAATTTGTTTGGTGGGTGTGGTTTATCCAAAGTTAAATTTTTCTTATCATTTTTCTTCATTATGTTCTCTCTTTATTTTAAATTCTCAGGATTTAAACATTCTAATTCAGGTAAAATAAATCTACCATCTTTTCGTATTAGCCTATCATCAAAAAATATCTCGCCACCGCCATATTTGGGGGTTTGAATTAAAACCAAATCCCAGTGAATTGCACTATTATTACCATTATAGCAATCATCATAACAACAACCAGGAGTAAAATGAATTGAGCCTGCTATCTTTTCATCAAACAATATGTCCCCCATTGGATTTGTTATAAATGGGTTAACACCTATTGCAAATTCGCCAACAAAGCGAGCACCCTCGTCTGTGTCAAAAATACTACAAGCCGCTTTTGTTGTATTATTAGAAGTAGCAATGTCTATTATTTTACCTTTTTCAAATGTTAGTTTCACACCCTCAAAAACGGTTCCATTATATATTGATGGGGTATTATATGTTATTACACCATTTACGCTATTCTTGACAGGGGCAGAATAAATTTCACCATCAGGTATATTACATCTCCCTGCACATTTCTTGCTGCCAATTTTGTTTATACTAAACTCTAAATCCGTGTCCTTAGCAGTGATGCGCACTTTGTCCGTTAAATTCATTAGTTTTTCTAGCGAATCCATTGCGCGATCCATTTTGCTATAGTCTAATGTGCACACGTCAAAATAGAATTTTTCAAAACCCTCTGTCGACATCTTTGCGAGTTGTGACATGCCCTCGGATGGCCATCTCAAAACTACCCATTTGGTGTTTTTAACACGCAGCTCATGATGTATTTTATGCGAATACAACTTTTCATATATGCGAAGCGCTTCACTTGGCAGATCACTTTGCTCATAACTATTGTTCCCTCCTCTCAAACCTATATAGGCATCCATTTCAGACATTCTAACAGCGTCAAATTTTGCCATCATGCTCGCGAGCTCTTCAGTCATGCCTTTTAAAATTGCACGTGTTGCTCTCGCTTCCATCACCTGAACAAATGGATACCCTCCAATATTGTAAACTTCTTCTACAAGCGCATTTATCATGTTTACATCAATTCCACGTGCTTCTATAAGCACCTTCTCACCTTTTTTAAGTTGACAGGAATAATTTACTAAAATATTAGCTAATTTCAAATACCTTGGGTCCATTAAAGTTTGTTTTTCTCCTATGATATTTAATACTTTGTTCTTATGCTTTGATATCTATCAAAATTGTTTAATTTCACTACTTAGTTGAAATTAAAATCTTATTTAAAAGAACATTCTTCGCTTGCAATGCAAGGATTCTAAGGATAGATTAGGTTTTCACTAGTTGCGCTTTTTAAGATTTTTGAATAGGCAATACTATCTGATTTTGCCGCTTCTAAATCCATATCATAACAATAACCACACTGAATCGGTGTCGCACCTGGAATTTCTCCCACAAAATCAACAACATAATCATATGCACGAATTAATAATGAGATGACATCCTTTGAATTTAAATCTCCTTTGACAATAAAATAGAAACCTGTCCGGCATCCCATAGGCCCAAAATATATTATCCTAGAAGAAAATTCTTTGTCATTTCTAAGAAATGTAGCTACAATATGTTCGATTGTATGAATGGATCCTGTACTCATTACACTATCTTTATATGGCCTTTTCATTCTTACATCAAAAACGGTTATAGGAATAGTCCCCACGTTGTATTTTTTTGAAACGTATAAGCCACTTTGCAACTTAAGATGGTTTATTTGAAAACTTGCGATGGTTTCCATTATTCTCCTAAATTATACTTATTATAATCTTATATATTATAATATTAATTGCTAAAAATTGCAAACTTTTACATAGGCACAACCGAAACCTACCTGTTTAATGACACAATAATTAGCCCGATAAATTGTATTTGGTTTTTAAATAGTTTTCTGACGTTTAGTAATTTTTTCTTTGATTCTGTATTTTTTTTTATCCTTTTTACACGTGATTAATTAACAAAATTTGTAAATTGTGTATGTTCTATAAATTACGATATCTAGGTTGTACTACTAGTAATACTAGCCAAATAGTATTTCAGAAATTTTTTCTTTTAAATAGTTAATTCCTTCTGCATATTTTGCACTTATTATAACGGTGTTTTCTGCATTCGGAATTATCGGATTCAATCCTTTATCGGATTTGTTTAATACCAAAATTCTATTAACATCCTCTTTTACACCTATCGATGTTAAGGTTTCACATACTGTATCATATTCATCAATTACAGCGTCCGAGGATGCATCTGACACTATCAGCAACAAATCTGCATGCTTTGCTTCTTCCAACGTGCTTTTAAAGGCATTTATCAAATCGTGTGGGAGTCTCGATATAAATCCCACAGTATCTGTTAATACTATTTCCTTGTTTTCATTAAGCCATAATCTACGTGTTTTTGGATCTAGTGTTGCAAACAGCTTATCATCTGCTAAAACCCCCGCTTTTGTCAAGAGATTCATAAGTGTCGATTTTCCAGCATTTGTATATCCAACAATAGCAACTGTTTTAATCCTGTTTTTTTGTCGTTTGGATCTTCTTTGCCCTCTTTCCTCTTCTAGTTTTTCTATTTTAATAGTTAACTCTTCTATTTCTTTTCTTAGCGTTCTACGATCAACCTCTAGTTGCTGTTCGCCACCACCTCGCCTTGCGCCACCACCGCCAGCACCGCCACCGCCTTGCCTTGATAACTCGACTCCTTTTCCTAATATCCGCGGCAACATATTCTTCTTGCGAGCTAATTCTATTTGTAGTTTTCCTTCACCACTTATTGCACGGGATGCAAATATCTCCAATATTAAGGTTTGTCTATCAAAAACGTCAATATCTAGATATTTTTCTAGGTTATTTAGTTTTGATCCAGATAAATCGTCATCAAATACGATTAGATCAGCGTTATATAAATCAATAGCAGCTTTTACTTCTTCAAGTTTTCCTCGCCCCAAATGAAATGTCTTATCTGGTCTTTCTCTTCGTTGAAATATTGTGTGTACTGGCACATAACCTGCTGTATCAACTAACCTTGATAATTCTGTAAAAGTTTTAGTATCCTCTTTTTTTGAATCAACCTTAATTAAAATGGCATTTTTTAAGGAACCATCGTTTTTATTATTCATTTTACTACCTTCCTTTCAAATTGTTATGTTCTATCTGCCCCACTATCTACATACCACTACCGTACGAATTCAAGACACAAGGCGTGTAAAATTTTAGAAACTCTCTTTTTTCATAGGATGCGAATATCTTCAATACTAAGCCATAATGGAAATTTTTCCAAATTGTTTAGTTTTAGACCAGTTAATCTTCCTCTAATGTTATTAACTCAGTTTTATAGAAGTTATATCTTCCTTAAAAATTGTAATATATCTACTCTTTATTATTAGGACTATTAAATAAACCTTCTTATTTGAAATTTTTTAGATTTACGAATTTCCGGATACTTTTTTTTCAAATTAATTTAACTCCTTTACGATTGGTGCTATAGAGCACTTAATTAAAATTGGAAGTTTCCAAATTTTAGTGTAAAAAAATCAGTTTCATAATCTGTGATAATATTCCTCTTAATCCGATTCCAGAAGTAATTGGTTTGGTTACAGGTCTGAAATCAATTCCATAGGAGCAAAATCTAATGGCTATTATAATTGAATCGTCTGTTATATTAGTGTAAAATTTATAATAACTTAATCATGCAGTTGTTCTCTGTAATTTTATTTTTATGTATGTTTTCTTTCCTTTTTTAAAAATAATTTCTTTTGCTCGCCAATGAAATTAAAAAATTCCTTTAATATTGTAAGCTCAGCGAAAAAACGACTGTTTTTAAAAAATTTATATCAAAAATGCCTCCATTTTACGCTGACAGAACCAATATTTATCTATACTATTGTTATGCTACTCCTAATTTGGTTTTGTTTAATACAAGGTTACATAAATTGCCTAATATTGATAAGTTTTCCACAGTAAAATCATTGCCATCAAACTCTATATTAAATTGGTTTTTTACCATTATCATTAATTGAACTATTTCTAATGAATCCATCTCAATGGCATATAAAGGATTTGATTCTAAATTTGTATTGCCCAATTTTTCTTAGTAAACTTTTAAATTAGAATTATTAATTGTACTTTTGTTTCATTAATTTTCATATTTGTTAAGTCATGAAATTTCTATATTATCAAAAATCAAGCAATACCAACTTTGGTTATATTATATGATATATTTAATCCTCAGTTTTTTCTTCCTCCACTAATAATTTAAGTACACTTATCATTTGTTTTTTATCCATTAGTTTTGGTACTGGATACATAGGATTACCTTCTTTAAGTGCACGTTTTGTAATAACATCAAAGTCACATTCTTTTAATCCTTTGATTTTTGTAGGTATGTTCATTGATTCATTTAAATCTTTAATGGCCTTTATAAATTTTTGACCTTTAACAGTAACACTATCCGTCTTGTCACAAATACCACCTGCAAAATCAGCTAGTTTTGCCAATGGCTTATACGCGCTTTTTCCATACCAATCCAAAATATATGGCAGTATAATAGCATTTGCCAGACCATGAGGTGTGCCATACAAACCGCCAATAGTATGTGCAATAGCATGCACGTATCCAACAAATGCCCTTGTAAAAGCCACGCCAGCATAATAAGCTGCAAGTTGCATTTTTGCACGTGCATCTACATTTTCACCATTATCATAGGTTTCTTTCAAATTCTCAAATATTAATTTAGTGGCTTTCGTCGCCATATCACGAGTTAATGAAGTGTTGCTACCTCCTATATATGCTTCAACTGCATGCGTCAGCGCATCTACACCAGTAGTCGACGTAATATGTTTTGGTAGTTTTAATGTTAATAATGGATCTAACACAGCATAATGTGGCACTAGACAAAAATCGTTAATTGGATATTTCTCGTGAGTCACTGGGTTTGATATAACAGCAGCTACTGTAGCCTCACTACCCGTCCCCGATGTAGTTGGAATAGCAAAAAATGGCGGTAACCCTTTTAGAATCTTAAAATACCCTTTCATATTGCCAACTGGCTTGTTGGGTTTTACAACTCGCGCACCTATGATTTTGGCACAATCCATAGCAGATCCACCACCAAATGCAATTATGCAATCACATTTAGATTCATTATATATTTTTAAACCAGTTTCAATATTGTCTATTGTAGGATTTGGTACTGTGCCATCATAAATCGCACATTCCATGTTTGCATTAGACAGACTATCTATCAGTGGTTTAGCTAAACCTATATTCATTAATCCCTTATCAGTAACCAATAAAGGTTTTTTTAGTCCTTTGGCTTTTATTATATCTGGCAATTCTTCTACTGTACCAGGACCACTTATTACTTCTGGCTTGCGTATTGGTAATATTTTCAAACCAATTGCAAAAAAGAATTGTACCGATCTACACCAAAATTTTGAGCATAAATTCATTTATATAATCTCTCCTTATAGCTTTTCAACAAATAATTAATCCTGTTTTTGCTTATAATCAGAACACTACAGCTCCATGGCAATTTAATTACTAAATCAAATTAGAAACTTTGTTGAAATTTTCACAATTAATTATTATATACTAAAATTGACATATTTGCAATAGTTATTATCACTTATCAATCTAAATCTGGTCGAAATTTATCGATTATTTCTTGTTAAACAAAACTATTACTAAATTACGTTATAATTTAAGAAAAACATATTTATAAGCACCCCAGTAAACTCATTTATAAATACAAGATTTGTAGCTTCGTTTAAATTCATTATACCTATTCCGTTGGGCGTGACTCGCCATTAATTATATCTACCACCTCATTAAATGTTTCGTTGTTCTCACTATCAGACAAAAATTCACCCATCAGTTCATAGTTATACCTAGCCCCTCTAAAGGCATTTAAATACCTATTAACAGCCCTGCTCTCCGTTCTTAGCAGCCGATACCAATCTGTCCTCTATTATGTATAAACCCGCCTTGCTCGCATACGCCCTCAGATTGTCTCTTATTATAGGACTCTCCCTGATCTAGCCTTTCAATGTAGGTTCCTTTATCCCCATCTTCAAAGCGGTTTGTGCTAGTAAAATCCACGTCTCATGGAGACACGCAACTTGATTATTTTCTAGATTTTCACAGTATTTGATTTTGCTCAACATTATATACAATTATAGCAAAAATCTGAATGCGATGCCTTTTCTAATCCTCTTCCTCACTTTCTGTGTCTTCGTTTTCCACAGTTTTATCACTCTAGTTTTAGATCATATAATGGTTTTATAAATCTCTTTATTTCTTCATAATTCTCTTGGGTACATACCCATCAGGATGCCTTACACTATCATGTTCCTCTATAACACCCTTGTAAAATGCCTCTATCGCTTCCTTGTTCTTATCAGCCCAGTTACACCAAAAACCACTTGCTGCGTCATAAAGCCTTGGCACATTATCTGGGTCATTTAATGCAACAAACCAAGCCCGGCCCACTATCTCCGCTACCTTTAGAAAATACTCAAACTCATCATCCTTCTCCTCAAGCAGTTTGTTAATTCCAGGTGTATTCGCAGGTGTTGCAAATAATTCATAAACACAGTCCAACAACTCGCAGAATAGCTTTTTATTAAACGATGGTAGCAACAATACATTTAAACAGCTCTGAATTTTTTAATTCTTTATTCATAATATTTTTCATTTCTCCCACGCTTCTTGTATGCTTGTTTGTACTCATTTCTTTTTTAGTTTAATAATTTGCTTACTTTCTTCATCGTCCTACTAACTCTAGTGCGCCTAGTTTTATTTAAAAATCTCGTTTTTTGTTCGCTCTAGTGTCTTCTCTAAATAGCTAACGTCCTAATCCAAAATCACCATACCCTATTTTAATCTTTTCATAGTACTCGTCCTTTGGTAGCGCCTGCCTGTAATCGTTCTTGATATAGCATATGCCACGCAGTTTTTCATTGCCCATTTGAAATTGTAATATCTCTTTCCTGTATGATCTTGGAAAATCCTCATATCTATCAAGTGATGCCTCTGACGCCCTGTCTATGATCCAGATGCCTACGGGCGCTGTGCTGCCATTATCGGGTTCTATACTTGCTACGCCCTGAAAGATCAGTCTATAACCTGCTAGCTTTGCTGGTCCAACGTATATTGCGCTATGGCATCGATCTTTCATCTGTTTTATATTCAAATTGCTACCGTATGCTATATAATATTGTTTTGCCATCATTTTAAACCTCAGTTTAGTATTTTGCCATTGTGGCTCGTTTTTACCCCTTCGCCTGGGATGGATGCTGGGCAGAATGAGTTACCCATTGACTTTCTATGTTGACTATTTCTTCCTTAATTTTTCTTTATAATATGTCGCATTATCGTGCAACTCCATCTCGCCAGTATAGTTGGTTAGTGGAGTCTTTTTCCTGTCATAATAGCTTATTTGTTCATAAGCGTCCACCACATATGTGGTCACGTAAACATCGTCATAAGCCTCAACCTCGCTCGCATCAAAGGGCATCACTTTAGAATTTCCTCTTGCACAAATGTGACTGTTATGATGCGTTGTTGTGGTACAGTCATCGTATGTATGGACGTCACTATAATCGAATGCATGGATTTCGCAGTCTTCTTTTGCTATCACTCGCGATTTATCGTAGGCATGTACTATGCAGCTCTCATAGCAGTAGATTAAACTTGAATCAAACGCCCTTATTTCGTTTGATATGTTAGAGCACACCACGCTTCGTTCGCGAGCCGTTATTCTTCAACCTCAGTATTAATTTCGAGCTCAGTATTGCCCCAAACCTCTATTTTGTATTCTGTTAGATCCAACTCACCCTTATCTGGGATGGTAATCTTGCCGTCAGGCACGTCAATCTCAAGTGTCCCAACAGCACCACTTACTAGGGCATCTAGATCCGCTTGACTTGTTATTTTTAAATTTACTTTTTTCTTTTTAACCTTGATCATGATTGTTACCTCTTTATATTGTTTATGATTATTAATATTCACTTTGTCTCTCTACACGCTCTCTCAGGCAGGGAATGAGTGGCCATTGTTAGTTTGCAGTCCTTTTAAATTATGATGTCTTGGTTTTCGCAGCTAAGTATTGTGTTGCATTGTCATAGAGTTTTAAACTTTCTCCCGCTTCACTTGATTCTATTTGGATGTGAGTACATTTAGAACAAGTAACTAAAAGATCGCCCATTTTTAATGTTTCTGCAAATTGATAGTTTATCATCTGCGTTTGCCTCCTGTAACTCTTTAAATTCGAAGTGTCAACATTTTAACATAAAAACTGTCGGAAGTCCACTACGTTTGTAAAAAAAGTTAAAAATATTTTTTAAAGTTTAATACCTAATTATAGCAAGTCTTGTGACAGCAACACTCAGAATATTCCCTGGTGATGAGATATGGTAGATGTGTTAAACGATGAAAAATCAAAAATTTCTTAATATCAGTGCCTTTTACTACTTCATTTGCGCGTGAAAGTGTTGCCAGTATTAAAAGGGCTATAAATAGTTTTGAAAATATTTATTACGTATGTGATGATGTTTTAAGGCCAAAAACAAAGACAAAATTGTGGAGCAACTCTAAAAATGTATATTGTCATATTAGTTATGATGCGAAGCGCTCTTTCGATAGAAATGAAGATTTGATCAGGAAAGTGGCAATATTAAAAGATCAGGCTGAAAAGAATTTCGACAAATATGTTAATCCGGATGAGCATTTAAAATATCTGGACATGCGTAGATCTAGTAAATCCGAATTGGGTTATACCATCAGCTACAAAGAGGACGTAATTAAAAAGGCTATTAAATATTCTGGATACATGGTTCTTATAACCTAAAGTCCGTAAAATATATAGTAGACAAATCATTTTAGACTCATATTCAACTCGTTAACAGCGTCAAAAGCGTTTAAAATTTCTTTTTGTTTTTTAGTAAGAGCTTTGATCAATCTTTTTGTTGTTCCATTTGTTGCTACCATTATATTGTGTAATTTTGCTAACGCAATTTTGATTGGAGGTTCAACTTTT
>JAIRKT010000079.1 GCA_031259965.1 Christensenellaceae bacterium
TGCAAATTGAAAACACAACTGGAAAGATTTTTTTTGAATGGAATGAGGGTCAAAAATTCTCAGTTTATCTGCTGGACGCATACGGAGTCAAACAATCTCAATCAGTAATGGAAGGCAACTATAGTGGCAGTGCAGTGTCATTTGAAATTTTTCTGACAAAGGATGAATTGTTTAATGGCATGTATCAAACAATTACGTTTGTCCCTGATAAAGATATGGAATGGTATGATTACGTGTTTGATGTATGAAGTCAAATGTATTTTGTCACCATGTTAATTACAACTGAAATTTTAAATTACCTCTCTGTCTAGAATGTTTAAAAAAGGAAGTTTAAATAACAAAATTCATATAGTTTAAATACATAAAATCGTCCTGTTTTAAGCTTCATTATTAGCGAGAATTTATTTAACAGTTTTAGTCTTTCAACCTTTCAAACAGCAAAGCCCGATTCTTCATTTCTACACGTAAGATCCACATAGGGGGCTGAAACGGTCGCTACTATGAAAATTAACTTTTTGCTAACACTATTGATATGAAATTCAATTTATGTTATAATATTGTAGGTAGTTTTAATATTTTAGGAAGTCATAATAATGATTACTCAAAAAAATAGACTTGCAATCTGGATGATTGCTTGTTGTTTGATGTTAGTTGTTAGTTCAAACTTAATATTAGCTACTGTAGGTAATAAAAAACTAGGAGTGCAGAGCACTGTTAGAACTATAGAACTAAAAAAGAAGTGTTTGACGCACAAAGCTATTTAGAAAGCTTTGATGATGCGCATCTTACAACAGAAGGTGCGATAACAAGTTTCACAGGATCACAAAAAATAGATTGCAACTTACTTGACTATATTTCAGAAACAGAAGGTATCAATTATGATGAGCCTGAATCGGAAACTCTAATTCAATATTTTGCTACATATGATTCAGAGTCAAATGTAGTTACATTATCAGCAAAAATCATTATGTCTAGCGGGATAGAAGAATTAGATGAAATCTATGGAGTGGCTTTCATAGATAAAAATGGTGGAATTACGCTATTATGAATATTGATGGTGAAAGCATATTACTTAGTGAAATAAAGCAACAAGTTTTAGTTGAAAATTGTGGCTAGTTATCAAAACTGATTAAAGTAGCAGTCGCAGCTGTTGTTGTGGTTGTAGCTATTGTTGCTCCTCCAGTTGTGACGGCTGTTGTAGCTGTTGCAACTATGGCTGCTATTGTAGCAGAAGACGCAGTTATAGAAGCAAATTATAAGCATAATAAAAAAAATAAAGATCCTGACAAATACATAAACAATCAAAATGACGGTGATTTTCATAATTGGAAATTTGGCGTAAGCACAATGGATAAAAATGGTTGTGGTGTAATAGCTGTTTATAATCTATTAAGAATGCGCGGCGAGACCAAAAATTTAGCTGATGTTGCTTATGAGATTGAAAACAATACGGGAACACTAATACTCGGCATTTTTGGCACAGATCCGACGCACTTTGGAGAGTATTTCAGAAGCAAAAAAATAAAAGTAACTGAATATACTAACCTAACAAAACTCGAAGATGCCGCAAAAGAAATGTCTACATCGCAAAAAATTGTTCTTGAGATTTGGAATGAACCGTCTATTCTTAAAGGCGCACACGCTGTAGCAGTTGAAAAAGTAGATAAAATATTTTATATTTATAATGGCGAGTATGATGGCACGTTACTTCCTTATAACACTTTAAATGAATATATAAGCAAAAGCGGCGGCTCGTTAATTATTGGATACGTGGTAGGTTAAAATGAAAAATAAAATATTCGTTCCTATTTTTGTTATTTTTTTGCTTTTATTTAGCTGTTTATTTCTTACCTCATGTTTAAATTTTGTTGATTATTTAGTTAACTTAAAATGGACTTCGCCCGAAATGGAATTCATACTTTTTCATCAAACAGAAGGCATAGGAACTATCGTTTATAATGGACAAAAGCTTGAGTTTTATATTGGATTTATATTTGACATACAGTTTCATTTAGTGTTAAAACCCGATAAATATTCTCCTTTGGCTGGTAAGCTTTTGAATTACGATGATGTCGTTGGGTCAATGGAATTCAATAAGAAAGAGAAAAAGCTCATTCTTGAATTTAGATCCAGCGACGTATTTGGTGATGCGTTTTCAACGATTACGTTGACGTCAGTAGAGTTTGATCCGCTCGAAATTAATCCGAAAGAAAGATATAATGTAAGTTGGATTTCCGATGTGCCTGATATACGTTTCTATATACGAAAGGGTGAAACGAAAGGAGGAAGGGGACTTGTGGAAATTGAAGATATCTCTCAAAAGATTTTTTTTGAATGGAATGATGATCAAAAATTTTCTGTTTACTTGTTGGATATAAACGAAGAAAAACAATTTCCATCCGTATTAGAGGGCAACTACAGTGGAGGTGCAACATCTTTTGAGATTGTATTAGTAAAGGATGAATTGTTTAATGGCATCTATCAAACGATTACTTTTTTGTTAGAAAAAGAAGATAAAATTTGGTATAATTATGCGTTTGATTAATGATTTCAAAAAAATATATATTGTAACATGTCTTGTCTATTATATGTCATGTCACTATGTTAATTGTTGCTGACTTTTAGCTCCTTGCATTCATTTAATGCAATTTTCTCTAGAAATACATAAAAGGTTAATTGTTAACGTAGTGTGGACATAAAATCAAATCGTGTTTTAAAATTCATCATTAGTGTGAATTTGTGATATGTGACTTAAAGTTGTAGAGAATCATCAAATTAAAAGTAAAAAAGAAAAAATTTAATTAACCTTCAACTTTTCATACTACGTACATTTTATTTATTTACCGAGCAAAAAACCGATCCATCCACATAAAAGTTTTGCCTT
>JAIRKT010000102.1 GCA_031259965.1 Christensenellaceae bacterium
TCCAAACAAAAATGACAAAACTGTTATTGCGTTCAACAATAATATTTTAATTAAAAATATTCCACTTATAGCATATAAATACATTTTAAATGGCAGAAGTGCTATTGAACATATAATGAATGAATATCAGATAGCGACAGATGAAAAAAGTGGTATTGTTATGGATCCAAACAAATGGTGTGATGAAGTCAGTGATCCTAAGTACATACTCAAATTAATGTTGTCAGTTATAACTGTCAGTGTAAAAACTATGGAAATAGTTAAAAATATGCCAGTTATAGATTTTGATTCGCAGGGTTTTGATGATCTAGATTAATATATAGCAAGTTTATATATAGTGGTAGTATTAAATGTTCTATAATAAAAAACAAATTGAAAAACACAAAAAACTAGTGTTTGGATGAAAGAAATTAATTTTACTTTTCTACAAACAATAGAGGTTAAGGTTTAGATCAAAAAGTTATAAGCTGTTTTCATATTGTGTGAAAATAATGTGGCGAGATTGTTTTTATACAAAAAACCATCAACAAATGAGTGCATTAGCATTTACATTTATTGATAGTATCAAAGGATATAATAGCTCTCCAAATATTCATTAGTTGAATATTTGCCTTTAAAGAAAGTTTTTATAAACTATAGCTAGTATCATTTCTATATAAAGATTGAAATTAGCATATTCGTATCCATTAAAAAGTTAAAAAGAGAAGCATTGTTTTTTAATCTGGATTATGGACAATTTGAGTGAATAATCAATGGAAATGATATAAAAAAATGATTAAAAATGCTTGTTAATTATCAAATTAACTACAATATAGGCTTGCAATATATGATTTTTTATGATATAATTAAATATATTTGAAATTTTAACAATTAGCAATAGTTAGTGAAATTTCAGAGGGTATTGATGTTTTAATATAAGTACTTGAAATATAACAAGTTAGTGCTAATTTACTATATACAAAAAGGAGGCTAACAAATGCCTGTATCAGAAGGGTCAGCAGAAAGGCTCAGAATTTCTAAATACTTAGACGATGTCACGACAGGGTGTGTCACCAGCGCGACGTTAGATGGTAGCACATGGATGGTTTATCGCATTCCGCGAGCAAAACTCTCAGAGTGCAAAGATTGGGATGCCTTTAAGAAGAGTGGTGTTTACATTTTATTCGGTTCAGACGCAGAAAACAATGGTTTTGTCTATATTGGTGACGCAAAAATGCGCGGTAGAGGCGATGCTGTATATAATCGTCTGTCAGAGAATTCACGTGGCAATACAGATGTAAGTCGGTGGAGTGAAGCAATAGTATTTGTCGGTGATTCGTTTGATCAAACAGAAATTAGTTATATAAAGAGCTATTTTTGCAAATTAGCGAATGACGCAGGGCGCTACGTTGTTAACTGTGCAGCTCCACAGGAAGATCAAAAGGATTTCTGGGAGTTTTTAGACAACGCTAAATTCATAATGGGACCACTAGGTTGCGATGTTTTTGAGCCATTGGAAACTCCTAAACCAAAAAAGATGTTTTACATCAAAAAACCTGGCATAGCTGATGCCAAAGGATACATAAACACTGATGGCAAGAGTTTTGTACTGCTCGCAGGTAGTGTTATTCGTGAAAATATTTTAGAGTCCGCAGCTACTTTTGTCAGAGAATTGCGTGATAAACACAGCAAGAAAGGTAACATTGTTGGGTGTGCCGTCCTCCAAAAAGATATTACCCTTGATTCGCCATCAAAAGCAGCGGGCTTCGTGCTTGCTGCAAGCGCAAACGCCCTAGATGAGTGGAAGACTGAGAATGGAGAGAAGTTAATAAAATTAGATTCAGGGCTTTATGAATAGAATAATAAAAATTCTATCACTCTAAACCATACTAATATTTTAAAAAACAAGCTACCCACTTTTCAGTGGGTAGTTTAACTGTTTTTTCTTGCTTAGCAAAATCTGATTTAAAAAAATTTGGTAGCACCATTTGAACCACTTCTTCTAGTGTCATCATACTTAGATCTCTATAAATTATTGAAAATCAAATTGTATGTGAAGAGATGAAATGTGAAATTTTTTAAACCAAAATTCTGGTTTCACTTCACGCTCATCTCCTTTAAGTGTGTTTCTCATGCAAAAATTAGATATAAAAGATGCAGACTTTGAATTTAGATATTAGTTTTGGTTTTTAAATTTATATAAGTAAAACCAATAAACCCCCCAAATCTTGAGAATCTATATAATGATCTCTATCTAGTTGAACACTATACTCTAGTAATATATTATTTCTGCTTAATTTAGTTTCTCATCATTTTAGAATAAATCAAATATTTGTTGAATCTAACTATTATCAGACATTCAATTCCGTACAATGTCTTTATTTGTTTATTTTCTAACGATTCAACGCACAATTACTATTAGACAGCCTACACAAAACTTACTTACTTATTTTTTAAACATACAATATAATGTAAGATGCATTGTATGGAAATTAAATGTTTTAGCTAAAAAAATTAAATGCATATAATTTTTGCACATCGTTAATTTATTTTATAAGATCATGGTCTATAATATTAAAAATTTTTTCAAACTCAACTTTTATCGAGTGAGGGTTGATTTACAATATAATGTAGTGTACTATTGACTAGATCTAGATTTTAAACAAATGAAAGAGTTTAAATAACATACACTATATACTAGATATCCAAAAATAGTTAATTTCAGCCTATAGATCCTCTTAATTTAACTTTTAAATCTGCCCTATTTTTTTTGTGTCCGCACAATACTATATGCACGTATCATTGCATAATCTGCTATAGGTTCCATATGATAATTACAAGACCTCATTAAACTACACATAGTAAAGGGTCTTAGAAAAAATTTTTGTGATTCTTTTAATAGCTTATACAATTTAGATTTTACATATTTTTCTTTATCAAATACTATTTCATTTTTGTAATCTTTTTCAATATCCAAAGTGTCACAATCATCGATAATTACGAATAAGGTAATTCCACGATATTGGCAATGTGTTAAAAATTCTAGAGATTTAGGACTATAAAAAGGTATGCAATCAGGAGCTTTTTTTATTTCTTCATTGAAAAGCTCAAGTAGGGAATCAAAATAGGAATTCAAATCTTTAAAAAATTTGGTAATATTTGTAAGTGGCTCTACAAGTGGAATTCTGGGTAATTGATCGAAGAATTCACATATGACATTTTCAATTATTAATTGTGTGATTGTAATGTTTTGATCTAAATTGTGTAATATAGATTGATATAGATTTTCTACTTTTAATAATAGAATTTGATCAGGATCAAGATCCTCAGGACTTTCTATATTTCTTAGTATGGTTTCTTTGTAATTAAAATCTTTGTTTTCTATTAACTCTTTAAAAGGCTTAGATGGATCAATATGGGGGGGATACCTTATTTCATTAACAAATAAATTACAATCTTTGAGTTCAATATTGGGATATTCAGGAAAAAGCGCAAGAGCTGCTTGTCTAAAAAATTTATCACTGAATTGATATTTCTTTTTTAGTTTATATATTTCAGTATAGTACATTTCAAGATCAGCAACTGATTCAAATTTAGTGGTTTGTTTTAATAGTTCATCTGTCAAGGTTGTGTGCTGGCATTTATAATGTTTTGTAATTTGATATGTTAACAAAACAGGAAATGGCTTTATAGGAAATTGAGGATGCAAAAACAAATCTGAAAACATTGGATATTTTTGGTAGTCAGGGGAAACATTGAGAAGAATCTTTTTGGGCTCATTGATTTTCATAGTTACTATATCATCATTAATAATATCTGGGATAAGTTTTAATGAAGGCATTGTAAATATTTTCGAATGAACCGTATCAAATGTTTGGAAGAGCTCTCTCTCATCTGGCTTGCAGTGTTGAAAGGAATATGAGATTGCTACTAGACTATTGTCTGTTGGCGGTTCAGATTCATCAGATTTGAGAGTTAGCAATTTTAAATTAGCATCTTTTATAAATGATAGTCTAATATTATTCATATAAATATCATAATCAGCATCAAACAAATATGGAGTTTCAAAAATCTTATCTAAAAGCTCATCTGTGAGGTTAAGATCAACATAATAGTCTAATCTGAATGAAAATTCGAGTGCCTCTTCTGTCGCAACATGAATATTACGTTTTGCATCTACGTTAACTAATGAAATTTGCTTAAAAGCAACACAAGGATTTATTTTAGTTAATTCAATTCCAAAATCCTGTGCGAAATTTGAAATTTTGACATCATTTTTACAAAGTAGGTAACGGGCAGCTTTGTCCGCTATGGAGAAAAAATCAATTATTTTTAAGGCTTTTTTAAATGGCGTTTGTTTAGTTATAGGGAGCTGCAGTGTGTCCTTTAACCGTGAATATGCATATTTGTAGTAAAAAATAAGTTCGCTACCTATAATTTTTATACGAATATCAAAGCTTGATAAGTTGTGAACTTTACAACATGAAATTTCCATAATGCTCCTTTATACCTAAAATGACAAACTAAATAGAATTTGGTCTCTATGTAGCCTGAACATAAAACTATTATAATTGTAAATTACTAAAAAGTCAATACAACTAAGAATTATTGTTATTGTTGGAACTAGCCGCATTGTTTTTGAGCTTTTTTGATCTGTTAATCATAAATGCTCGTATAATCGCATTTCTAGTCATTTCAATATTGGATAAAAAATTACAATTAGTAATATCAAATTGTTTAAGTACATATTTGCGAGCTTCTTTTATAAGCTGATACAGCGGACTTTTTTGAAATTCACCTTTATTAAAAATAATTTGTTCAATGGATCTTTTTGCATCAATGCCATATTTGTTTTTGATAGAATCCAAAAGTCTTGCGCCTTTGCGACCCGCCATTATTTTAAAACTCTCTGGGGAATATATGGGGATAGCATCAGTGGCTTTATCAATTTCATCTTCAAATAGCGCAAGCAACTTTTCAAATAATAGTGTGATATTATCAAAAAAATCGGGAAATTTTGGATGTGGGTGTATAATGGGATATGCAAATATTTCTTTTATTAAATTAGTTATGATATGTTCTATAATTAGTTGTGAGTATGTAATATTCTGATTCAAGTTTGCTATTAGAGCATTATTTAGATCCCTGCATTTAATCAGAGAAACAAGCTGCTTATCTGAATTTGATAAACTATCTTGTTTGTTAATAAAATCCGAATAGTTGAAGACATTTGATATGATGGGAACTGAGATGAGTGAAAGTTTTTTAGGATCTTTTTTATAGGTAATAAAACTATTCTCACGGAGTTCTATGTCATTATAATCTGACAATATTGCAACTGCTGCCTCCCCTTCAAAACAGTTATTAATTTCAAAACGGCTAACTAATTTAAATAGTTCACCATAATAGTACTCAAACTCTTCAATACTAACAAATTTACCACGTTGTTTAACAACATCCGGGAGTTTAAATGGATTGTATTTATATATCTTTAAAACTTTAATACAGAATAAAATATCAATGTCTTTATCTCGGGTGACAGGATTAACAAATAGACTTCTGAAAATTTTGTAATTTATGAGATCTCTAGATAGGTGGATTTTTATTTTTTTTGATTGATGTAATCGCATACCCAAAATATCTGGTACTAGATAATCTGGAATAAGTGGTATAGACATAAACATGGCAAACTGGTTGCTTTTTTGATCCATTTGCATTAATATTAAATTTTCGTCTAGGGTTTCAAAATGATAGTCAAAATCGGCCATTGATGATTTTGAAATAGGGACTGAGGGTGTCTCTTCAAACGAACTGTGGATTAATATGTTTGAAAGGGAATAAGCCGTTCGTGGCTCATTGAGGTATGAGTCTAAAGAGTTCGTAGTAATATATGGAATATTGCAAATTTTGTTTAATGTTTCTTCGGAAAAATTTAACTCTCTAAAATAATCAGCTTTAAGGGTTATTTCAATTTCTTCTGGTGTTGCTTTTTCAATAAAATAAGCTGTTTTAGTATTTAAAAATGATAATTGTTTAAAAGCGACAGTTGGATCATTTTCGGACAATTCCGTTGCTTTTTCTATTATTGTATTAGCAATCGTAATGTAGTTTTCTTCAAGCACGGATGTTACATACTTGTCGATGAAATTGGGCAGATCTAGTTGTTTCATAGCAACGCTAAATGGAACATGACCAGTCCGAAAACCTGATGCTATAATAGTATCTTTAGATAAATTATAAGCCATTTTAAAAAAATTTACAGCTTCAACACCATTCAACTTAATACTTACGTCAAAAGTGGAGCACTTATCTATTTTTTTACATGTAATTTCCATAGGTATCCTTATATTTTGTAGGCGTATTTATCTAACACGCCATAATAGAATTAATAATTGTAAGTTGATAATATATTTATAAAGATATATTATATTAATGGCTAAACAGAACGCTATTGATTGGGAGGACTAGTTTTCTTTGCATGCTGCAGATAATATGAGCGCATCATTGCATTTCTGTAAAAATTAGGAAGCTCATCATAAATACTAAAGTATCCAATGTAGTGTGAAAAGTTTATAAAATTTTGAGCTCTAATTAGTAGCGAGTATAGTTGCGATGTTTTGAATTTATCGGGAAAAAACAAAGCTTCCTCTCCAAAAAGTTTGTTTACCAGGCTTTTAAGTTTTAAAGGATATGTGATAATGAGATTTTCTTGAGTACATTGAGAAAATAAAAATTTACATTCTGTTGAGTCAAGTCTAATAGATTTAGATGCCTTTGGAATTTCACTTTCGAAAAGGGTTATAAGATCATCAAGTAATGATTTAAGTTCATTAAGTAATGATTTAAGTTGATTAAAACCATTGGATGAGGGTGTTTTATTGCCACCAATTAATCCTAGAATCATATATATACGATCATAGGGCTCGATGAGGAGATTATATATTAGGCTCTCTATAATTAATTGTGTGACTGTAATATTTTGATTAAGATTATCTATTATAGTACAAGCCATATGTTCATTCATGACTAAAGGGTATATTAAATCACTAAGATTAAACGTTTCATCTCCTAATTTATCGTCAAAAACACCATGCCATGAAAAATCATAATCTATTGGATTTAAAATGTTTCTGACAGTGATAGCCATTTTTGAATCAGGGCATTCTAAATTAGGAAAGTCACTTAGTAGGTTATTAGCCAGTATATCCAAAAAATAATCACTAAAGTGATATTGATTTATGAGTTTTGCAATTTCCATAAAACATTCATCCTTTTCGGAAACCGTAGAAAAACTTGTATGGTTTTGCATAAAATCATCTGTAAAGTTAATAATGTCAAACTTCACGATACAAGCTATCCGAATATTAATATAAAGCTCAACTTTCTTTTTAAAATATTTAGGATGGACTAGCAATTTATTGAAGATATGATATTTACTTAATTCTGGTGTTAAGAAAAATTTTATTTTAATAGCATCATTTGTTTGTAAATTCAGCAAAGAATTTTTAATAAATTTTGGACACATGTCAAGTTCGCAGGGCATATAACATTTAGCCTGGTCATATAACTCTTCGAAATTAGTTATAATCGGAGTGCCATCTAAATTCTCAAAATAATATTCAAAGTCGACAGATGAAAAATTATCAACAATATTTACTATTGTATTTTCAAGGCAATCAAGTCGAAATGTATTATCTAAATTTGATGCAATATATTCGACATTGTTATCACACAGATAGGGAGTATTGGTGATTTTATCAAGATGAGAATTATTTAATTCCAAAATTGGAATATAATCGATTTTTATTGTAAACTTAATTTCGTCAAGAGTGGCTTTTTGTATTGTACAATTCAATGGAGGTTCTTTTAATGCAAATCTTAAAAAATTGACACCTTCGTGTAATTTTGAATATTTTTGCGCTTGTTTAGTGGCTGTGTCTATTATTTCCAAAAAATTGTCACTTACCAGTTCATCTATTAGAATTTCTGCAAATCTAGAAATTTCGATAACCTTTATAGCATCACTAAATGGAATGTCAGTCCGTTCAAAACCAAGGGACAATCCAATTAAAAAATCATAATCCTTATATATAGACCTATATTTTTTTAAAATGGATGGCCCTTTTATTTTAATATTAATTAAGAAAGTGGAAAAACCGGATAATTTTTTGCTGGTTATTTTCATTGTAATGCCTTAATAAAGATTTTTTTATTGATAATCAAATGTGAAATAAACTAGTTGACTAATTTAAAATTCATTTGATAGTGATTTAAACAAACTAAACACAAACAATAGTAAAAAGTTTGCATATAGACTAATTGTGGTATTTGCAATTTCCTTGCAAAGCAGTGGTATTTTTAAATTCGATGCAAAGAAATTATAATTATTTTTAGAACCATTTATCATTTGAATTCATTAAAACTAAGATAGCACTTGTTAGAAAATATCATTTAAGTTAATACTTAAACTCCTTTCTAGCAAAATCAGAAATCACAAAGTTTTAGAAGTAGCACCTTTTAAAACCCACTAAAAGCAAGGGGCACTAATCATATTCAGAAATTTAGATAAAAAAGCATACTAAATAAAATATAACAAACGAAATATTTGAAGTTGTTAATGTTAGTATAACATTTTTGGAGAAGAATAGAGTTTTAAATATGATTTAGTTGAATTAAAATAACTATTAATAAACTCGGGGGATTTGAAATAAAGCAAGATTGATAACATTATATAAAAACAAAAGTTTATTATAACTGCTAATTCTAATGGATTAGAGTCTAATGTATCAATGTCAGCTATTGCAAATGGCATGAATTCAGACAAATAATTATAGAGAGGGTTACAGACTAAACAAAATTTAAAAGCTTTTAAATTTTGAATTTGTTTATTTTGAAAACGCGAAGTGTTAGCCGATATAAACCTGAACCCTACAACAAAATTATTCAAAGAATAATAATTATCAAGAGTCCCATAAAAAATAGAGTTATGTGTGGCACTACTATTAAAAGGTTGTGCGTTTGATAGCATAGAAAACAAACCGACAAAATTTGTTTCAAAGTCATAAGATTTGTACAAATTAAGTTTCGTCTCATAATAAGGAGAAAAAGCTATGTGAGGATGTCTTGATATGCGATTATATGGTCTATTTAATGATTTTAACATAAGGTATTTAATTCTAAAATCATGTGGCACACTTTTATGTTCAAATTTAAAATGTTTGGAGGGCAGCACTTGCGCTAATTGAAAATTAACATCTAATGTAGAGAAAATATGAAAATTTAAGTAGTCCATCATTTGAATGTAATTCCAATTAGAAAGTAAAACATTAGCATACATTAAAAAGTTTTTGCAAGAGAATATATGTTAATTACTTTTATATTATATAGTAAAATAAAAAAAAAGTCAAATAGTATTTTAATGATTCTAAAATTACAACTACTGCACATTTAATTTAGCTAACTTAGTGACCCTCTAGTGATTAAAGATACAAGATGTCAGATGTGTTTATTAGTTTTCTCTAAATGATCTAAAAGAAATTATTTCTAAGTTTGAATGCTGATGCTTAGTTGTACATTAGAATAGAGTAGAAATTAAAAACAAAGTAAATGTGAGTTGAAAAACTAGGCATAAGTCTAGATGTTAGCACTATCATATAGAAAAGAATAATAAACTGAAATGGATAGAGATGCTATTTTATGGAATTTTAATATTAGAGATAAAGAAACAAGTAAAAATAGCTAATTATTTTAAAATAAAAATTTGGGAAGTTTCTAAATGTAGTAAAAATATATATAATAGTAGAGAGCATAAAAAATTAAAAAACTAAGAGAAGTGTAAAGTACGTTTTAGTGCTCTTAATATAATAAATCAAACTGAAAAACAAACCGAAAATGCAAGCAAAATTGGATAGGTTGCAGTATTGTTAAGAGATACACTGTTAAGTGGGATATTGTGGTTGTCAGAGGATAAAAACCTAAATAATTTACATATATTTAAATTCTAAAATCTTATGCTAGTTATTTAAAATTATCAGTAACCAATTCAAATTCAGAAATTTGAAAGATCTAAAAAGAAATTTAATTAAAAAAATCAATCTTATTTAGATCATTTGGAAAATTGAAGTTAAAAGAATGTTGCATTAGATATGCTCTAACCATAGCGGTTTGAAGCGTTGATATTTTGTGGGTTTCACCATAGGCTAAAAACATATTGATTTTGACTGGTTTAAAGAAATATTTTTTTGTGCGTACAATTAAATTATACAAATTTGTTTTTTTAAATTTAGGAGTGTCAAATATCACACAGTCATTAAAATATGTAGAAATTTTCATGCGTGAAATATTATCGAAAGTGAGATCAAATCGATTTCCGAAATCACACAATAATGTACTCACGGATTCAACGCCATCAATTTGATAGGAATCTTTGATTTTGGGTATTTCGTTTTCAAATTCCAGTATTAAGTCATTTAAAAGTTCAAGCAAACCTTTAAAAAAAGCATCCATATCTGGAATCTGTGCGTAATAAGGGTAATAAGGTAGACTGAAAAATAAATGAGATATAATATTTTCAATGATAAGCTGTGGTATTGTAATATTCAAATTAAGGTTAGGAAAGATAGAGTTTTGTAAATATATAAGTTTTGTATAATTATATAATTGACGGCCAATACGTTCTAAAAAAGGTGATTCGTTTTTTTCTATAAAAAATTCAGGATACTCGCGTACTGTTATTAGGGTTAGCGTTTCCAACATAGAACGGTATTCAACTTCTGGTAGGAGAATACCATTAAAATCTGGGTATATATTTAGTGCCGATTTAGATAGAGCATTAGTATTAAGAGTAAACATAGTCATGAGTTTGTATACCATGCGTTGGAACTTAATAAAATCATCAACAGTTTTTAATGATGTAGACTTACAAACGAGTTCGTCATTAATTTCATTAAATTTAAACCTTATATGTTTTCTTATTTTAATATTAAAGAAAAGAAAACCTTCGAAATTAGCATAATTAGGATGCAAGAAGAGAGGTTCAAAAATTTTATCATCACGCAAATCTGGCGTTACATAGACCTTGATTTTTTTTGTTTGATCAGCACACATGCCCAGAAGCTCTTTCTTTATAGAATCAGGCATTTTTGAGTAAGGAAGAAAACTAGAATAAAGCTCCTTTAGCATATCGCAATCAGTTAAAATAAATTGATCATCTAGAGTTTGGAAAAAATACTCGTACTCAATGTATGATGTATTATTGATAGGCTCAAATGGTGTCAATTTCCATTTTTGCAATTTGGCCATATTAGTCATATAAAAAAAGGTCTCAATGCGGTCTGCTAGATTTTTGTCAAAATCATACTTATGTTCAAAGTCAAAACGTAATTTTGAGAGCTGCTCAGGCGTGAATTTTAAATCCCTAATATAATCAAATTTTGTTTCAAATGTCAATGTGTCAATGTTCGATTCAATTACTTCGCAAGGACGAGATGCGTCTGTCAAAGTGATTAAGCGCAGAAAATCAAAATCTGGTTCATTTTTTGTTGTAATTTTAGCCCATTTTATCACTTCATTAGCTATCTGATCACGAAAAGACTCATAGAAAAGGTTAGCTGCCATAGGTGCTAACTCTTCCACATCTATATTTTTGAGATATGCTTTATTACCCATTGGAGTGGCTTTAGTAAAAACATCACCAACCTGTGTAGCATGTGCCATAGCGTAGGTTTGTTGTGCTTCATCAGCAGATGCTGATACATTAACTAATATTGTAGAATATGTGTCATCACGAGAGCAATTAATTACCATGTTTTCCTTAATATATCCTATGTTACAAAGTATTTTAAAATTGGAACATTAAATGATTTAGAGGGTTTTGTGAAATATTCAAAAACTTTAAAATCACATTATTGCAGCTAACACTATTAACAAAAATCACTTTAAACGAAGTTTCAAATCTAGAGAAATGAGAAGCATATTGTTTTGTGACTTTTGTTTTGATGTGTGATTAATAAATTTTTCGCTAATGTGGTTAATAAATTTTTCACTAAATTTAAAACAACATTTTAAATTTATTAACAGTTAAAATATTATTTAATTATTATAATTGATTTACAGTGTTTTGTCAATTTAATAATGTCATATAATTAGAAAGTTTTATGATATTATACAATTGTTCATTTTTTATTATTGTAAATTACAACTCATAGTAAATGTTCTTTTAGCGTATTTTGATAACTAACCATGCAACTTTATTTTAGTCACGAATTTGTGTGATGGTGGTTTTTTCAAGTTCTCAGCACTCGATACATATATCATAAGGTTTTTAAAGAGAGTACCCACATTATTATTCAAAGATTTAAAGAGACATAATTAGAGGAAAACAATATATGAAAGGAGATAAAAAAGCAAAAGCTCTGAAGCAAGCTACTTGCTTGTTGGGGGGCTTTATCTTGCAAGACAAACTAGTTTAAAAGATAAGATAGTAAAAAAAATTAAGAATTAAAGCTTTGGCTATATAAAAAAAGCTAGTAAAGAAAAAAACTGAATTGCTTAGTTAACAGTTAATTTTAAAATCAATTGTTGGTTATTTAAAATCAAAACCCATTCAAATTTAAAAATTTGTAAGAAAAAAAGAGATTATATTTAACTATAATCTCTTAAAAAGTATTTAGCTAAAAAAATCAATCTGTTTTGGATCACTTGAAAAATTAAACTCAAAAGAATGTTGCATTATGTGTGTTCGAGCCATAGCGGTATGTAGTGGTGAGATTTCATGTGGTTCGCCGTAGTTTAAGAACATTTTGATTTTGATTGGTTTTGTGAAATATTTTTTTGCCCGCACAATTAACTTATATAAATTGGTTTTTTTAAATTGTGGGGTATTAAATACAACATTGTCTTTAAAATGTTTAGAAATCAAGATGTCAAGATTTTTGCTGAAAGTGAGATTAAAACTATTGCCAAAATCACACATAAAAGTCCTGACGGTTTCAACGCCATCTATTTGATAGGAATTTTTAATTTTTGGTAATTCGTTTTCAAATTCAGCTATTAAGTCATTCAAAAGTTCAAGTAACTCTTTTGAAAAATCATCAAGGTTAGGTAATTCAACGAAACAAGGTAATAAATCAATTTCAGTGAGTAGTTTGCATATAAGATTTTCGATGATAAGCTGTGGAATCGTAATATTCAAATTAAGGTTGGCGAAGATAGAGTTATACAAATGTATTCGCTTTGAATAATCCTCTAATTGCGTTGTAATTTCTTTAAGAAAATTGTTTCTAGTAAAACATTTGTATATATCCACTGAAGAAGGGTCGTTTTTAGCTTCTTCTTCTTGATATTCAAAAATTATATCTGATGTCGCCCTGATAAAAAGCTGTGATGAAGTATCAAATTCAATTTCTGGGAGAGGGATATTCTTAAAATCATGGAATATATTTAGTGGCAGTTTAGATAAAGCATTAGTATTTAGAGTGAACATTGTCTTGAATTTGTAGATTATGCGATGGAAATTAATAAATTCATTAACAGTTTTAAATTTAGAATACCTAGAAACAAGATCGTCGTTGAATTTAGAAAATACAAACTTTAAATGTTTTTTTATTTCAATATTTATGATGATGGAATCCTTAAACATAGAAAAATCTGGATTTAAAAACAAAGGTGTAAATATTTTCTCATCAAATAAATCAGGCGTCCTATCGAACCTTATTTTTTTTGTGCTACCAAATTTCATACCCAAAAATTCATTTTTTAAAAAATCAGGTAATTTTGAATATGGAAGATTACAGATAGCTGTGTTCTTAGGAGAAAAGCCATCTGTTAAAATGTATTTTCCATTTAAAGTTTCAAAAAAATATTCAAATTCAACAATTGATTCATTATTAATAGGCTCAGAACGAGGCTCAATAGTTATTTCCAATTTGTGAACATTAGCAAAATAAATAAAATTTTCAATGCGGCTAGCTAGATATTTATCAAAATCATAGTTATATTTGAAATCAAAAGGTAATTTTGATAGCTGTTCAGATGTAAATTTTAAATTCTTAATATAATCAAATGCTACTTCGAAAGCCAAAGTGTCTACGCTAGCGTTAAACACCTTGTAAGGAGGAGGGAATGTTGTTAAAATAATTAAGCGCAAAAAATCAAAATTTGGCTCATGTTTTGTTTGTTGTTCAGCCCATTTGGTGATTCCATTAACTATTTGATCACGATAATTGTCATAGACAATTCTAATCGCTTTATCTGCAAACTTTTTTATATCGACAATTTTAAGATATTTTTCAAAAGGCACATTTAATTCTTTTGAAGGATTAGCGCCAATTTCTGTATTATATACAAAAGAATAAACTCGTTTCACTTCTTCATTTTCTAATACTATTCTAGCTGTTATTGTAGAAGTGGTTTTACAATGAGAACAATTAATTAGCATGTTTCCCTCAAATATAATCAATGTAGCAGCACTATAACTGAAAAATTATAGGCGTAAACCTTGGTTTTGCAAAATTTATAAAAACTAAAAAATCACATTTTATTAATTCATTCAAAACACATGTTGTAAATCAATAGTAGAGATTCGTGGTCTGTGATTATTAATTTTAAAAGTGAGATAATAAATTTTCAGTTAAAAAAATATTTTATAAAATTTTCTAATTGTCAAAATATTACACAATTATTATAATTAAATTATAACACTTTGTCAATATTTGTGTCATATAAATTTGGAATTTACAAGACTCTGCAGATTAAAAATTATCTATCGATGTCTTTTTAAGAGGCGACGTGCAAAAATTTGTTTTAAATGGTTTTATTATAATTAGCAAATTTTGCAATTTCAATTTTGAATTGCACAGTTTCAAAGTATGTTTTTTAATGTTTACACATAAGCATTCTACCATTATATATTAAATATCGCCTTTTAAAGTGTGACTAACAAATAATAATAAACTGCTAAAAAAAATTTTCAATTTAAACTAAAATTGCTTGACATGCAAAGTTTTTTCTGATATAATATACTTAAATAATATAATATATTAAATATACTAATTAAGTATATAATATTTGGAGTTAAAATGAACATAAAGAAAAGTATAACAGAGTTGATAGGCAACACGCCTTTACTTGAACCAGTTAATTACAATCGAAAAAACGATTTAATTGCTACAGTAGTTGCAAAACTCGAATTATTTAACCCAGCTGGGAGTGTGAAAGACAGAATAGCATGGGCTATGATTGATGAAGCAGAGAGAAAGGGTTTGATTAACAAATCGACAATTATTGTGGAACCTACTAGTGGTAACACTGGAATAGGATTAGCCTCAGTTGCTGCTTCAAGGGGATATAGTATAATTCTAACAATGCCTGAGACAATGAGCATTGAGAGACGAAATCTTTTGAAGGCTTATGGTGCGCAAATTGTTTTAACTGATGGTGCGCTAGGGATGAAAGGCGCGATCGCAAAAGCTCAAGAATTAGTTGAGTCTACACCTAATTCTTACACACCACAACAATTTAAGAATTTAGCGAATCCACTTATACACGAAAAGACAACTGGTCCTGAGATCTGGAAAGACACTAAAGGAAAAGTTGATATTTTTGTTAGTGGTGTTGGAACAGGTGGCACTATCAGTGGTGCTGGTAAATATTTAAAAAGAAAAAATCCAGATATTAAGATAATAGCTGTTGAACCACAAGATAGTCCTGTATTATCAACAGGAAAGGCAGGTCCTCATAAAATACAAGGGATAGGTGCTGGGTTTGTGCCAGATACACTGAACACAGAAATTTATGATGAAATTATTACAGTATCTAATTCAGACGCATTTAGTACAGGAAAAGAGATAGCGAGACTAGATGGAATTTTAGTGGGCATTTCATCAGGAGCTGCTATGCATGCTGCAAAACTAGTTGCTAAACGTCCTGAGAACAAAGGTAAGTTATTAGTAGTATTATTTCCAGACACAGGTGAAAGATATTTATCGACTGCTCTATATTCAGATTAAAATAGTTTTTAAAAACTATTTAAGCAAGACTACTAATTATCTTGTCTAAAATTTAGACTAGTATAGAGGGATTACATCTATCTATACTTTCAAAATTCTAACTAAATTTAAAAGCGCAACGCATATAAGTATTATAAGGTTACGATTTTGCTAATTTAATCAAGAATTTAGACTGATCAAGGTTTTAGACTAAAAGTGGCTTTTATCTTAATCTTTACTAAAATCATACTATTTTTGATATTGAAGGAGACAGGTTTTAAGGCCTTTTATAAAGTACTAATGCTTTCAATAATCAGTCATAAGGCATGATTATTTTGAATCGTAACCAAATTTAATCTTTTTTGTATTTTGTTATTTAATAAGTGTTGAATCATCCTATTAACATAGGGCGATTCAACACTACTTTTAATTTATAAATTTTTTTGTATTGATTAACCTGCACTTTTCCAATACAATTAACGCATAAAATACATAGCGTCTCTATTCACGCATAAAAAACATAGCCACTCATTATATAATTTCATTCAACTGGTTTTTATATAAATACAAAATCTTTGATAACATTTAACGACTATGTCTATTTTAAAATATGAGAAACTCTCACTTATTTATAAATCTTTTTATCATACTAAAATTGTATTTATTACTGTATAGAGCACTCTTAAAGTATTTAAAGAGATAAAGAAAAAAAATATAGGCTTAATAATCGACAATAAAGAGAGCAACTTTATTATATACCAAAGGCTATACAATTTTAATTTAAAAACGTAAAAATTAGTTAATCACTATTTTTTTTAAACTAACAAAATTTTTAATCTACTTAGCATAAAATATTATCATTAGTTATTGACAAAATGCAATTAATATTATATAATCATTTAATCTTGATAGTAATTGTTTTGCTAAAAAGAAGCAAAATAAAAACTGGAGGTAATATGGATAAATCGATTCCCTTAACACAAGCCAAATTTGACGAATTTACTCGCAGACTTAGAAAACTTGAGACTGATGGTAGAACTGAAGTTGCGGAAGCAATTAAGTTAGCTAAAGAATTTGGTGATTTATCTGAGAATGCTGAATACACATCCGCTAAAGAAGAGCAGGAGAAGCTGGAGATTGAGATTGCTACAATTTCAAACATCCTATCTAACGCTTATCCAATAGATACAAGTTTGTTAAAAACGTCTAGTGTAGGAATAGGGAATATCGTAACAATACATGATGCGTTATATAACGAAGATTTAACATATCAGTTAGTATCTAGTTATGAAGCAAATAGCGCGCAGAACAAAATAAGTGATCAAAGCCCTATAGGCAAGGCGCTACTGGGTCATAAGAAGAATGATATTGTAAAAGTATTACTACCCTCTGGTGACTCTAATGAATTCAAGATATTAAGAATATCTAAATAGAAGGGATTTAAATGGATGAAACGCAATGCGGTACTACTAATCATGAGATAAATATCACCAGTGAGATTGAATCAAGACGTGAAAAACTTAAAAGTTTAAAGGAAGCTGGTCTTGATCCTTTTAAAGAGGTTCGATATGAAGCTAGCGCTTATGCACAGTCAATATTGGAAGATAACGAGAGCTATATAAACAAACCAGTCAAACTAGCTGGCAGAATTATAAGTAAACGAATAATGGGTCGTGCTTCTTTTGCGCATATTGACGATGGAACTTCTAGAATCCAAATTTATGTAAAATCCGATGTCATAGGTGAAGAATTATATAATTCATTCAAAAGGTATGACGTTGGTGATATTGTGGGGATTGAGGGTGAAGTATTTGTAACTCATAAAGGCGAGACCAGCATAAAAGTTAGCGCTATTAAGTTGCTTGCTAAATCCTTACTTCCTCTACCAGAAAAATTTCATGGTCTAAAGGACACTGAACTTAGATATAGGCAGCGCTATCTTGATTTGATAGTAAACCCTGAGGTCAAGGAAACCTTTATAACCAGGTCTCGTATAATATCAGCAATTCGCAGCTTTTTAAATGAACAGGGTTATTTAGAAGTTGAAACGCCTATTCTCAATACTATTTTGGGTGGAGCTAACGCGAGACCTTTTACCACGCACCATAACACATTAGATATTGACATGTTTTTAAGAATAGCGCCTGAATTGTATTTAAAGCGATTAATAGTAGGTGGTTTCTTAAAAGTATATGAAATGGGCAGGCTTTTCAGAAACGAAGGCATGAGTGTTAAGCATAATCCAGAATTTACCACGATGGAATGTTATAGCGCCTATTCTGACTATAATGATATGATGGATTTAGTAGAAAATCTATTCAAATTCTGTGCAGACCGAGTACTAGGTACAAGGAAGTTTAGTTATCAGGGTGTAGAACTTAATATTGATGGTAAGTGGCGGCGCGTTGCGATGTCTGATCTTGTAAAAGAGGAGACAGGCCTTGATTTTTATGCTCTAACTAGTAGTGAATTAAGGGATGGCGCTATTAAGTTGGGTCTTGATATAAAAGAGACTTTTACTGATGGTGAGGTGTTGTATGAAATCTTTGATCGTATTATTGAAGAAAGATTAATACAACCTACATTCGTGCTTGATTATCCTGTTGAGGTTAGTCCACTAGCAAAGAGAAAAAACAGTGATCCTAGATTAACAGAAAGATTTGAGTTTTTCATTATGGGCAGAGAAATGGGCAATGCCTTTAGTGAATTAAATGATCCTATAGACCAAAGAATCAGATTTGAAGCTCAAGCGCTAGCGCGTGCTGCTGGCGACGATGAGGCTCAAATGATGGATGAGGATTTTGTAACTGCACTTGAATATGGAATGCCACCAACTGGTGGACTTGGAATTGGAATAGATAGGATGATAATGTTGTTTACAGACGCTCAATCTATACGTGACGTCTTATTATTCCCTACCATGAAACCCAGACTTACATGAAGTCACCACTGTCTGATGCAATAAAGAGTAATTTAGATCATATTTCATTTCACACACCAGGGCATAGTGGAATTTTGCTCAAGGAGGATATTACTGAATTATCTTATTCTGGGAATTTGCTTTTAAACTCTAGTGTTATTTTTGAGAGTGAATGCGAAATTGCTAAAGTATACGGCTCTGAAAATTGCAGATATATAACGCAAGGCGCGACAAGCGCTATCCATATCGCGATAAAAGCTTTTTCTGACAAAAAGATTTTAGTAGTTGGAAATTGTCATTATTCTGTATTTTCCGCGATAAGGATATACAAAGTAAAGAATGCCTTTTATACAAACAGTGATTGTCTTGACTCTATAATTGACACGCTATCTCCAGATGTTATATATTTTTCGTCAGTTGATTATATGGGATCTGTTAAGAGTCTTAAGAATTTAAGGCCTGATGTTAAATATATTGTAGATGAAGCTCATGGTGCGCATTTTGTTTTTTCTAAGTTACTGCCGCATACTAAATCAATCGAGTATGCTGATGTTGTAATTCATTCATTGCATAAAACTCTAGCGGCGCCTACTGGTGCTGCGGTTCTACACTATAAAACAAGGAATAGAGATAGAATTGAACAGGCGATTTGTGATATTCATTCATCTAGTCCTTCATATTATATTATGAGCAAATCTGAACTAGCTATTAAGTTTTTAGCAGATCACGGTGACCAAATTTATTCTGCGATTAAATATTGTATAGATAAATTTAAAAATTCTATAAACGCTAAGTTTAAGCTAGTTGAAAATCATGATTTTACGAGAGTTGTTATAAAATCCGAATGTAGAGCTGATCTGGTTAGTAAAATTCTAGAGAAAAACAAAATCTTTGTAGAGGCTGCTTATAAAAATTTTATCATACTAATAGTAACTCCCTACAATTGTGAATCATTATCAAAGGTGGCGGATATCTTAAATAGTGTGCCTTCAAATATTGAAAGTTACACAGATACATGCGATTATTCAAAAGACATTCAACTAAAAAAAATTGAGTTATTCGATGAATATATTACTGTTGATATTGATTCATCTACTAAACATAGGGCATTCAGAGAATTGTCTATATATCCACCGGGCATTCCTTTTGTTTTTGCAGGTGATGAAATAGATGCTGATATTGTAAATACTATAAATAATAGCAAAGAATCTATATTGGGGCTTGTAAATAATAAGGTATGTGTGTTAATATAATACTATACACATTATATTTACATTTTGAGGACGAAATGTCAGGGACGTTTATAACATTTGAAGGTTGTGAGGGTGTTGGAAAAACCACACAAGTAAAACTTCTCAAAGAATATCTGCAGAATACTGGGCAGAGTTGTTTAGTGACACGTGAACCAGGTGGCACCAAAATAGCTGAAGAAATTAGGAGTATGATTCTGGGTGGGAATAAAGAGATACATCCAATAGTTGAAGCATACCTTTTTGCGACTGCTAGAGCTGATCATATGTTGAACTTTGTGATACCAGCTTTAGATGAGGGCATTATTGTTATTTGTGACAGGTATTTAGATTCCTCACTCGCCTATCAGGGGGTGGGCAGAGGTCTAGGTTATGAGCGAGTACAAAAAATTAATGAAGTTGCATCTTCCTACAGAGTGCCTGATTGTACTATATTCATTAACATGAGTCCTTCTAATTCTTTCAGACGTCAAAAAGGCAAAGTTATTGAAGGCGATCGAATGGAAGGCGAGGACGAACAATTCCATAACAAGGTGTATAATGCTTTTCTTGATTTGAGTAAACGCTACGCAGAGAGATTCATAACTATTGAGCCTTCAATAGAAAAAGTGGAAACATCCAAAAACATAATCAAAAAACTCATAGAACGTGGGCTAATTAACTAATGATCGGAGAATTAATCAAAAACAGCAAAATTATTAGTGAATTCACTAAAGATTTTTACTCAGAGCGATTGTCACATGCTTATATTATATCAGGTGAGGATCTGCATACTAGAAAAATAGTTATGTCAATAATAGCGAGGCTTTTGTTTTGTAAAAATTCTGGGTGTGGAGAGTGTTCTATATGTGCTAGGGTTGATACAATGAGTCATCCTGATTTTAAAGTGTTAAATAGTGATGGCAAGATTTCAGTTAGTGAAATTGAGGAGTTGATTGATGATACAGCGCTTATGGGATGGGAGAGTGCTAGAAAAGTCTATTATATAGATAATTCTGATACCTTGAACGCATTGAGACAAAACAAGCTACTTAAAATATTTGAGGAACCGCCTAAAGGTGTTATAATATTTTTGTTTACTAATGATGAATCATCACTTTTGCAAACTATTACATCTAGGGCTAAGAAGTTGTATCTGCCACGTTTTACGAGCAAAATCATACTAGATGAGCTATTGGAAATGGGTATTGAATATTCAGTTGCTAAATCTTGCGCTGTTTTTTCTGATGGTCGTTTCGATAAAGCGTTCAAGTTTTCTGAAGAAACCCAGTATACTGAAATTTATGATGAAGCGTTTGATATGCTTTTGAAGTGTGATAGTTCGAAAAACATGATCAATATGGTTGATTCAAAATTATTTGAAAGAGAGAACATAGAGTTAACTTTCGAATTTTTTGAGATAATAATGAGGGACGTACTTGAGTATGTATCAAATGGCACTAACTATATTACATTGGATAGGTTAGATGATATAAAAAAATTAGCCGTTGGTTTTGAAAGGGCGCCTGGGGTGGTTGCAAAATGCATTTTTTCGATAGTTGATATGAAACAACTAATCCACTTAAACGTCACACCCTTTTCATTAGCTGAAAAAGTTATCCATAACATATTACAGGAGAAATTCAAATGCAGGTGATTGTAGGTGTTAAATTCAGAACAGGGCAGAGGGTATATTACTTTGATCCAAAAGACATTGAATTGAACGCTCACGACAATGTTATAGTAGAAACTCAAAAGGGTGTCGAATTTGGAACGGTTGTTTTTGGTAATAAAGAAATACCTAAAAACAAACTACAACAAGAATTGAAGCAGATATTAAGAAAAGCAACGGCTGATGACATTAAGAAAAACCAATCAAACTTAGAAAGTAGACCACAATTATTGCAGACTGCTAAAGAAATGGTGTCAGTTCAAAATTTGCCGATAAAGATAGTTGATGTTGAATACAATTTTGATCGCAAAAAGATAATTGTATTTTTTACCTCGCATAACAACGCTAGGGTTGATTTTAGGAATTTCACAAAGGATTTTGCGACATTGCATAAAACTAAAGTCGAGATGAGGCAGATTTATGAGCGAGACGACATACGCATGCGTGGAAATGTTGGGCTTTGTGGTAGGACTTGTTGTTGTATAACTCACTTACAAAATTATGATAAAGTAAATGTTAAGATGGCAAAAATCCAGAATTTACCAATTAATCCTTCGAAGCTAGGCGGTTGTTGTGGTAAACTTATGTGTTGCTTATCATACGAGTATGAAACCTACAAAAAGACATTGAAGAGTATGCCCAGGTTAAATAGCTATGTAAAAACGCCTGAATTTGAGGGTAGGATCGTAGGCTATAATCTAATTGCTGAGGAGGTAAAAGTCAAAGTTAAAAGAGATGATCAGGCTCGACAAATTTGTAAATGTCATTTATCACAAATAAAATGTTGTGAAACACCCATAGGCGATGAACTAAGTAGAGATGAACTAAGTAATGATAGCGTTGAGCTAGATGATCTCGAATCAGGCCTTGAGGAGGAATTTGATATTAATGATGTTAATCATGATGAATAAATTAATCTGCCTATGACTGAGGATAGATATTTGATAGTAAACGCTGATGATTTTGGCGTTTCAAATGAAACAAACACCGCGATTAAAGAGCTCTACTCCGCTCGCAAAATTACATCAGTTAGTTTGCTAGCAGTTGCGAATTTTGCTAGGGAGGCTGTGCAAATTGCAAAAGAGCTCCTAATGCCTGTTGGTTGTCACTGGGCGTTTAACTCTGATTATGAGAATGAGCCCTGGAGTCCTTTATCAGATAGCCTATCTAGCATTGTAGATAAATCAAACAACTTAGCTTCTCTTAGTTATTTTGCAAGGCATGCTAAAGCTCGAGAGGTTTTAGTTGAGTGCAGAGCGCAGTATGAATTTATTATAAACAATGGACTTAGAGTTGATCATTTAGATAGTCATTGTGGTAGTTTGTATGGGATAAATGGAAGAAGGTTTTACAACATAGCCTTTGATCTAGCTAGTGAATTTGATTTACCTTTTAGATTTCCCAAAAATCCCGCTTTCATAAAACGATTAATAAAATCAAGAGTCTTATATAACCTAATCAAACTCCCCTTTTTTGTGGTTTTAAAATCCGCTGAGAAAAAAGGAGTCAAATTAATTAGTGATATGATCGCGAATTCAAAAAAGGCTACTGATATAGGGTCATATATAGACTTTCAAAACTATTATCTGAATATGATCAGGGATATTAAACCAGGGATCACAGAATTTTTTTTACATCCTTCATATTACTCAAAAGACAAGAGTAAAGAGTGGAACAAAATTAGAACATTTGATCTTGAATTCTTAAATTCTGAGGCCTTTAATAACCTTATTAAAAACGAAGGAATCAAATTAGTCTCATACGATATAACAAAAACTATTAATTTGAATTAAAAAATCATAAAAAGTTGTTTTACAGGCTAAAACACAAATCAACAAACAAATTATTACTGAAATTTAGAGGTAAAAATGAAAGACGATATTACAATAAACGATGATGTTACTTTAAAAGATTCTAAAGAAGATTTATCTGCGTCTAGCGCAGAATCTAAAGAGGATATATCTGCATCAAGCGCAGGGCTCAACTCTGAGATTGACAAGAGTGGTGACGAGGCCCTCCATGATTCACTAAATGATGCAAATTTAGACGAAGATTTAGATGATGAAAATCCAGATCTATATGAATTTGATGATGAAGATGAGGAGGAAGACGATGAGGAATATGATGAAGAGGACGAGGATGATGAGGAATATGCCTACAACAATTCCTTTGGTATAGGAAATGCTCCATTTATTTATCTATATAACGAATTAAAGTTGGATCCATATTTTAATGATGAGAGAAAAACTCCTGATGAACAATTAGAGTTTCTTAAGGTTGTAAAAAGCGAAATATGCGCTAAATTTTTTGATTATGATTTTAGTAAAGAAATTGAGCGTACGGTAAGTCGGAATAGATCGGAGCGTTTATATCAATGTTTGTTAAATTATAAAGACAATGAAAATCCAAACATAAGTGATATTGCGATGATCTTTTGGGGGGCGCGAAGTGTGCCATTAAAAAGACATTTTTTTGACAAGTTAAGTAAGCAATATAGTAAAACTAATGATTTAAATCAAAAAGTAACTTTAATAACTTCATCTCTTGAAAATCTCTCCAAAAAGGAATCAAGCTTGCAACGCAATATGTTCAAAAATGTTTTGAGTTTTTTAGATGATATTGATACTAGTGAGTGTTACTACTACGCCTCAGATTACATTGTTGATAAAAAGGACTATGATTATAATATAGAAGAAAGTAGAGAATATGCTGCAAAAGTAAGGCTAGGGCTATTACTAACAAAAGATGGTATTCCTGTTACTTACAAGAATTTGGGAAATGAAAAATCAAAGTCAAAATTGATAAGACCACAACTAGATTTAATTGACGATTATGGGATAAAAAAGATTATAATTTATGATGAAAAAGTGTTGGATATGTCTAAAACCGAATTTAAATTGCGCAAAGGGGATGGCTATATGCTAACTCCAAATATTAGATTTGAGAATGCTGAATTTCAAGAATTTTTAACAACTAAAGCAGGCTACACTCCCATATATGATACAGATTTAAAAATTAAATCTCGAGTTGTAAAGCGCTTAGTTAAAATAGTTGAAGAGGATGGAAGCATAACTCCAACTGAAGTTAATGAGCTGCAAGTTGTATTTTATAATACTAAAACTGTAAGCCAAAACACAAAAAAATCCAGGGAAGCAAAGATGGCCAGGTGGGAAGAGAGAGTTGAAGAAGCGGAAGCGGAGCGTAAGTGGCGAGAACAGGGAGGCAGTCGACGTATTCAAGTCATTGATCTTGATGATCCTGACGACACATATATAGAAGAAGATTTTGACGAAGATGATGATGACTTCTATGATGATATGCCACGAAAACCAAGAAGACCACGCGATACTGAATTTAGTGGTTACTCTGCGATTTTCACTAGTGAAGTTAATTTGCAAGCTAAAGAGGTATATGAAAGATATACTGATATAAAGCGTGATAAAGAATCCTTAAAAATCTTAAAACCCACAATCGATATGAACGATTTACGCCTCTCAGATGAAACCAAAATAAAAGTTAATACAATGATAGCTTTTACTACCTTAGTTTTAGAGCGAATAATTGAATATAAATTGATCAATAAATATTTGTTCAAGAGATTAGTTGAAAGTTTATTTAGTCTTTATGTTACTAAACTAAATTATGATCCTCAGTTTTTACCACCAAATTTAATAGGCGCCTATTTACTGGGGCATTATAATAAAATAGTAGACGATATAGTGATTAGTCTTGGAATTCCTCTTAATTTAAAATACTGGAGTATGGATATGATAAAGGAACTCTTTACTAAAACTAGAGCGGAATTTAAATTACTAAAACCCACTGACTTCAGATATGCAACTAAACCAAATCCCAAAAAAGGAAAATAAGTTTTGTTTTAGAGTTTCATAAAAAATATGAGGATTATCTAATTACAAGATAGCTTAGACTAAGAAACTCTAGAAAAAAGAAAATAAAAGTTTTACTTTTGCACAAATTGCATGTAATTGTCCTTCTATAGTAAGTGTAGTTAAACTACACTTACTTTTTGTGCTTATTTTAACCAACAAACGCAAGGCGATATTAAAATTCACTTGACAAAACATGAATTATTTAGTATAATAGTACAGTGCAAAAAAATACACTCTTAGTAACATAAAAGTCGTGATAGTTTTCTGGATTTTTTAATTTGTTTTGCTTTAAAATCTAAAGTGCTATTAATGATGGGTTTGCTAGTTTGTCTAAATATTAGACAATGGTTATTTTTGTTTAAATAGTTGATTCTAATGAAGATATCTTCATTTTATGTTTCATCTATAGCACTTGTTTGTAAAAAGCAAACCAGGTGAAAGCCTGCGACGCAAAACTGAAGGATCTACGTCATTAGATATGATAGCCAGTTGCCAATCAACCTTTTAGGAGTTGGCTTTTTTTATTACGAAAGCCGTTTCTATTAAATCCCTGTTATATGAAGCGGAGGCTTTATGACTAAAACAAGAAGAATAATCTTACTCTTTGTTTTTATATTTATAATTGCAATTTTTGTTACATCAATTTCCTCTAGTTTTGCCTCATTCACGACGCAATCAACTGAACAATACGAACAGGAATTTGAATTAAATGATATAACCTTTACAGTTAATGGAAAAAAGGTTAACACAATTACCAATAGGGATCAAGGTCTTATAGCCAGAGGAAATGAATCCACCCTTGATTTCCAAATAAAAGTGGAATCGAGGCTCTTTTGGAATTATGAAGCCTATTATTCTTTTGATGTCTCGGTTTTTAATTACACTGACTATACCACAAACTATCCAGACGCGCCAACTCTTTCTGACTCTAGCTATTACACTGGCGCACTCGCCTATGCAATAGACGTTTACGAATATATAAATGGTGAATACATATATTTGTCAAACTTAAAGGAGTTTACGCATTTTGATGGGTATGTAAAACTCAGTCAAACAAGTGTTCATGAATATTTAGTTAACAGGTCGTTTAAACTCGTATATTCACAAGCTGCTGGTGATTATTATGAAAATACGGGATTTATTTTGAATTTGAAAGCTAATTCAGAATTAATTGATTATGAAATCTCAAAGAGATATTATGTTAACTCTGCATATGAACTAGCTGAAATTATAATGAACGAGGATTCATATAATTTAGAAGGAAAAACCATAGTATTAGCTTCTAATATCGAATTAACTGATGAATATGGTGTTGATGAGTATAAAATCAGTAGTAAGGTGGGGATTGATTTAAATGGTTATCAGCTAAAAATTGCAGACAATGTAGGACTCACTATTGACTGGAGCGCTGACGCATATGATGCGAATCTTCTAGATATAGGTTTGTTTGATTCAGCACCTGAGAGTATGAGACAGGCGGAGTCTTTAGTGGGCACTATAACTATTGTGCCTAACACTGATGATTTTTATTTAATACAAGACGATATCTACATACAATCTAAGGCTGTAATTAAGGTAAATAGTTGTAATTTGACTAGATTTGTTGAGGCGTTCAATAAAAATATTAATTATTACGAAAAACTCTTATTAACTAAAGGCTCTACCACTGCGCCTCAGTATATTAAAGCGTTCAAAAACATTTCATACTACGTTAGAAATGTGACAATTGACTCAAGTAATAGCACAAGCACAATTGTGAGCGCAGCTATAAACAGCAGCAGTAGTATTAACTACGCTAAAGCCTTTTTCGATGTTGATATCAAATCTAATCTAGATAGTAATGTTTTAGCATTTGATAGTAATGCAAAACCCATTCTTTTAATGGTTGATACAAATTATGATGAATCTTTGACAGAAGTTATTACATTTAGTACCATCTTCACAGATCGCTCAACTAACCCAGATACAGACAGAACTTCTAATACGCTCACGCTGCGAGGTGAAGATCCATACACAATCGCGACATCGCTACTTGCGTTGATACCAAATTCTTTTAATCCCTCAGATCCATCTGGATTGTCTGGAGATTATATTAATTCATCGTTGTTTTTACCGGCTTTTGATGAATCCTCAAAGGCCACAATAACTTGGGAATCTTCAGATCATACATATTTTAATCCAAACGGTACATATTTGAATAATAACTATGATGGCTCTCTAGTTAATCCTATTGTTTTTGATGACTTAGATGATTGGGGGTCTAAAATTTTGAGGATTGGTGTAATAGTATCAACTCCTGATGGTGAAGAAAGTTATGCCGAAAAATTAGTGGTTGTATCACCTGTAGATGCTAAACAAAGAACTGAACTTTTGTATAATTATAAGCAATTTGAACTAGCTAAAGCTGGCGATATGCTGTTTATACCAGAAGACTTCTTTAATACAGGCGATAAGCCCATTATCTATCGCGATAAAGCTAGCTATATAGGGCTAGGAATTAAGTTATATGGTCTTAAAAATGTTGACGTTGATAACAATTTCATAACTTTTTTACAACTCATTACAGCAATCCCAGATATAAATGATCCGCTGGGTTATTCCATCAACTATGTAACAGTTGAGAATGATTTAATTACTTTAACTAATCACACTACTCAGGCAACCACATCTCTTACTTCTACTACAAAAACTACTATATCAACGACAATCACTGAATACAGTGTAGAATATGATAGTGTTTATTATAGATTGGTTGTAGAGAATTTGAATGATGCAGATGTTGGTAATTATCAAGACATATATTTAGAAGTTATACCAACGGATCCATCAAAAAGAGATTTGACAGTTGATGTTTTTTATAGAAACCAACTACAACTAGATGCCTTTGTATTCATACCAACCGAGTTTACATTTATATATGACGATTCATTTGAAAATCCCTATACTTATGGAGACACTAAAATATATGGAGGGCGGATTGAACACACGCTAAAACAGGACATAACTGTAATGGGGATGTATAAAGCACTTGAATTGCATGATCCAAGGCCATTTTTGCAGTATGATTTTTCAAACAACGTTTACATTGAAGGTGATAGTTTTACTTTCTATGCTAAAGCCTATACTTTGAGAGGGTCGTTAGTACATTACATAGTCGAATCATCTCAGGCAGCCTTATTGTTAGTTGAAAATAATATTTTTAGACAATTAAGTAAAAATTATGATGATATAAATAATTATCCAGCACATAGTGAAGGACGTTTTTATAAAAACACTAATGGTTATACATTCTTTATGCGATATGATTATATGGATAACTTGCAAAAGCTCTATTTAGACGATGGAATGTTTTTTGAAATTGATGGGGTTGAATATACCTTTGATACGGAGCTTGCAAACGGAAATATTTATACTCATAGCGCTAAGTTTCAGGTTCAAGCGGAGGTTTTGCCGCCTGTAAAACAAACTATAATAAATATTGAGGCGAGATTCTATGAGGGAATTGATAGCACTGGCAAGCCTCTACTGGATGCACAAGGCAACATAAAATGGCTTTATCAAACAACAGATGTATTACCAGAGTTGGTTAAATACAATTTGACTCTAATAGTTTTTGGAATTTATCACAACAACCCACAGGAAATAGCGGATGTTGCTCTCTACAACGAATTAAAAAAATGGTATGATAAGAATAAAAATGGGTATATTGAAATAACAGAAGCTGAACTGCCATGGAGTGAGATTGAATCAACCACTATGCAGTATTTAAACAATACAACATATCACCTATATTATTACTACATAGACGCTGCAGGCAAAAATATATCTTCTCTTAAAGGATTAGAGTATTTTATTAACTTGAAAAATATTACTTTAGCTACTAATAGTATTGAAAATTTATCGCCATTAACTTATTTGAGTTCATTAACATTTATATCGCTTGTAAGCAACAATATAAGTGATTTAGAAGGACTCAGATTTTTAGATAATTTGGAATATTTGAATCTTCAGGATAATAAGATAGTTGATTTGAAACCTATCCAACATTTATTGAGTGTAAAGTGGTTGAGAATTGCAGGTAATACTAACATAGTTGATTTTTTACCTATATCAGGGTACAAGAACCTGCTCTATTACGACGCAAGATGTGGTGACGCCCTAATGGCGAATAGCCAGTCGATATACGCTATCTCATTAACACAATATAATAGCCCCACCGCAGATGTAATCATATATAGTAATGTTCAAATACAGCCAAGAGACAATGCGAAAATTGTAGCAGCTAGGGCGCTCTCTAATTTGATTGTAGCCAACCTTACACAAACCACTCTAAATGTTCCAAACACATATCAATGGCTTGATGCTAATAATAATTTAAAGACATATACAATCAGATGGAGTGTTGTCAACCTAGATGATCAAAAGTATATTAATTTTGTAGAGGACGCTAATAAAAATACTATCGGTTATGTGATTAAAAATACGATTGTAAATCGTGATATTACTATTCAGGTACAGGTAACCGAAGATGGATCTTCAACCGGCGCGATATTTATGGCAAGAAGAGTAAACATTTTATTACTCGCTGCATCTGACGCGCAGGAAGTATGGATGCAAATGACACCTGCTGAATCCTCGGCGCTTATCACATATTACAATGAAGTACTGCACAAAACGCCACCTGTAGCAGCTAGAACAGTTTCAAACGCCGCTGGAACCTGGGTTTACTATGTGGCAGCTGACATTATAGTTGATCCTGCGCTTTTAGACACAGTTATTAACCTCCTTAATACTGACGCTACAACTTCGCTACCTGGAGATATTAATGATATGTATGTATTGTCGATCGCAGAGCGTGGAACCAGCATAACTAGTACTGAACTGCAAAATCATGGAATTACTAGTATTGAGGGTTTACAGTTTTGTACAGGCTTAACTACACGTATTAATTTGACTGGCAATGTGTTAGATGATTTAATACCAATATCGAAAATGTCAAATCTTGTATGGCTCACAATTAGCGGCAAAAAATATGATTATACACAAATTACAGACAATTATGCATCGCCTGCTGCAGCCAGCACATTTACAACATTAGATGTAGTTTCATGTTATGGAACATCTGAAAATGATAGTTTATCAAAACTCTATCAACTATATTTGTTATATCCCAAACTCAATATTTATAAGGATAGTTCCTCTGTTGTATGGAATCCATACGAAAAGATTGTACTACAAAATCAGTTGTTTGATCCAACTTTTGTGATTAGTCAAAAAGGCCAAAAATATTATGTTTTTGGAAATGAGTCCGATCTTTTTAAGGCTGTACGCTTGTATGATGTGCAAAGTGTTAATTATTTTATAACCTCAATCACGATTAATTATAGAGAAACCAATATGGTGGACTCTACCTATTTCCAAGTATTAAGTAAATCTGGCACAGTATCTGCGATTGCACAGAATTTGACTGGTCCTCAAATTCAGACCAAAGCAATAACTAGTCGAAGTGTTTCGGTTCAAAATGGGATTGAATGTTTGTATTCACCATTTGAGAGTGCCACTTTGATTGTATCAATTCAATTCAAGTTTTATGATGGCAGAACGGATAGTAGCTCTCATGAGCCACCTCTTTTGACTGTGCATCTAAAAACAGAACCTAGTGACCATATTTTGGTTGTGGATTATAAACCAACTTCAGCTCTTGCAGCTCGCGAAGTGCCTATTGCTGTTGTTTATCCAGGTCTTAGCCTTCGTAGCGTGGTAATGAAAAAACTTGAGGCCATATTTACATCTACCACTACAAAAACTGGAAAAGCAGCTACCACCATAGGAACTGGTTATTATTATGAGACTTCAACTAAAAAGTATTATATAACTCAAAGTACGCTAGGCGTTATTTCTTTTTCGGCGACAGACATACAAGAGATTAGTGGTGAGGGATATAGTCAAATTGTATATAACTCAATAACATATTCAAATTTACTGCCTATAAACGGACTCGCCTTACTTAAAAACCTTAAAGGTGTTACTTTTATAAGGGACGCGAGGCTAGGCGATGGTAGTGAACTTGTCAACCTTGTCACTATAAATATTAGAATGTCTGTTGCTGATTTTTCCACACTTGACTATTCAAAACCACTAACAAACTTAAAAAATTTAAGACTAGGTAATGACGCTTCTAATGGCGGATACAATTCTGTTAGTTCTCTATTTGCTGTGCGTGGTGTAGTATGGCTAAACGCAAATGCACAAAGCTATTTATCAACAGCCTTTCTACCAAATCTTGAAGTTTTGCATCTACTACAATGTGGACTTAAAGAGTGGAGTATTCTACAAGGTTTTGCAAATAGTGTTTCTAATAAAATAGCGCAACTCTATACTTATTCATCTGCTACTACTAGCAATAACTATAATAATAATTTGTATTATAAAAACAAAAACAATAATTCGCCTACTGCGGCTCTTTACGTCGAGCAAATCTACAAGAATTCATCTGCTCAGACAAAGGACTATAGAATAGGCGAACCTTCACAAACAAATGACACAAAAGAAGAGAATTCAAACTATATATATACACCTGATGCATTCAAAATTGAAGTTACAGCTATGAACATGCTTGATATTTCGGTTGACGCTGAATTTTCTGAATTTTCAACTTATATAACAGGCCTTGATGTTCGATTTGATAATGCGCCTGATAACTATTCGATTTCAAGTGCTGCAGTTGGATTTATGAGTGAGCTGCCTGATGGGTCAGTTGAAGGTACTTACAGGGATACAGCTCTAAAGGAGATGAATAAAGATAATAAAACAATTTATCTCCCTGCTTCTACCTTCAATGCATCGTTTGGAACCTATTATGGATCAATTCAAACTACAATATATGATACATCACCAGGTGCTTCATTTGAGCGTGCTTTTAGCATATCCTGGTTTATTCATGGGGTTAGCGCGGCATCCGCTGCCAAAATTTTCAAGTCAACTTCAAATAGTATTACTTTTGTAGATTATAATACCGATACATCTATGAATACAGTAAATGATTGGGGTGGCAAGTTTTGTCGTATAGATTTTAATGATTATAAATCTGAAACATTAGAACTTGTAACTGATCTCGCATCTGATGTGTTTATTATAATTGAAGGGATAATAGGTGTGAGGACTGGTTATACTAATCCCTCTAAAGTTGGATATTTTGATGTCATCCACGTAGGTCAAGGTAGTGACCCTACTAAATTTAAGTTTGACCCAACTACCGCTACGCTAACGCCTTTTGCATTCAGCGCTGCTATGCAATCATTTGTATACCCTCTTTTTATACGAAATCCCAAAGTCGCTCTAGATGTTGTAACTAGCCCCGCTTCTACTTACTTATCATATGGAGTCTTCGATGACATGGCACTTAGAACCCTAACATATTTGGTGATGTGTAAATTAAGCGGACATATGGCGGATACTTTTACTGATTCTAACAAAACATATCCAGGCGGATATATAATAGCGTCTGTTGCCGCTAGTGTCAAAAGAATAAATGCATCAAATGAGAGTAATGCTTCGACTGCAAACAATCAGGCAGCGCCAGTAGTAGGTCAGGTCGTTGGATATTCAACAACGTCTGTTACTGCATCAGCTAATACTAATGTTTCCTTTCAATATAGTACTGTTGTTCTTTTAAAAAGTACTTCTCAGACTGGCGGTAATGATAGGCTCGCACCATACGTACTTAATTTGTATAGTCTAGTAGGTTTAGACAAGGTCTATACGGGTCTAACCGAATTTAGTGCTAACAATAATAATATTCAGTCACTAAAGGGCATTGAGGGATTAAAAAATAGTCTGCAATGGTTATATCTTGATGGTAATATGCTCCAAAACCTAGATGAACTCAAAGATTTTAATAAACTGTTAGTTGTAAATGTTGCGAGAAACAGACTAACGAGCATAAAACATCCAGATGGTGATTATTCTAGTTTTTATAGTGCTACTACAACTCTAGCCTCTATTAATTTGTCATATAATTATTATTTAGACCTAGTTCAATTACAATATTTAGAAAAGACACTATTAAAGGGTAACACCACTAAAACATCTTATATTCTTTCTTCAACTTCTTCTTCAACTGCAATTACAACTACAGTAAGGGCCAGCTTAAACTTTGAATTGTATGTATATGATACTGCCGCGCAGCGAACATACAGTGAAGCGTTTTGGAACTCTATTTATAAGATATTTAGTAATTTATCCTCATTTCTTTGGACTTCAACCATTACTTCTTCAAGCTTTTTTTTACACGCAACATATATAGATGATAAAGCTAGTTCTGCTAATGGTCTTGTAAAAATAAACCCAGCACAAATGAACCATTTTTTTAATGATGTTATAAAAGGCGAATTTACAGACATAAAAGACATTAAGGAGAAGGGTCTATCAGCCAATGGTGTATCGGGTGATACACAAGACTATTTAGCTTATAGACAAAAAGTATCTAGTAATGCTACATATGGAGTTAACGTACTTTACTTTCCATTACAGAGATTGGCTTATACTACATCAGCCTCAGCGTATGTTGGCATGCGTTCGGATATTTCTGATTCGGGTGATTCAGTAAATCTTTCTATTAGTTCAACCACTTCCAGCTTTTCAGCTGTAAATAACCTTATTTCTTACGCAAAGCCTGATGAAGTTATAATTTTAGTAAGTAGAGTTGCCGTCACCACCTATCTTTCTTCACAACTGCAAGTTAGATACACTGTACCATTTAAACACAACAGCGCATTAAGCGGCACTGTTGCGTTTAGAACGAATTCTAGCCATACGTTAGCTAACAATCCAAATCAAGTGATTGTAGCTAGTGATGTTGATCCAGCAATTTGGTTTTATTTATGTTCAATAGGTACTCCTACTCTTAATACTACTGATGGTATACAATACATTACAGATAATACTGTAAGTAGGCAAATCATTATATATTCTGATTGTGGAATTAAATCGCTCAAAGGCCTTCATAAAATGCAAAATGTTTATGAAATTTATATTTATGCACCTTCCCTCGATTCTTTATTTGAAGACTATTGGCCGCCAAAACTCCGTATTCTGACAATAACAGGCTCTAGTGCGCTTCTAAGCGAACAAGACATAGCAAGGTCATTATCAAAAGTTGACATAAGCAACTTAGGGTTAGCATTTTCGCTTAATTTCTATACTTTGCAACTAAATTATAATAAAGGTATAGGTCAAATAGTTAAATTTGATGGTAAAGATTATACCACTCTTGGTGGTTTAATTAGTGCTGTTATAAACAAAATTCAGACTGGCAGCTATATCTGCACATACCTTGAATTCTCATTTGACGTTAGAGGTAATTTAGATAATTTTTATAATGCCACTAAGCTTGTTAAAACAAACAACATGATGGATAAAACAATTTCCTACTTTTATAACATCGAGGATTCACTTTTTGGAAACAAAATAAATGTATCAACTGTTTCTTCTACTTCGCTTCAACCAAACTATCGAGTAATGGCACTATCTTCATTTGTTGGGATGGGAAAGAATGCTACGCATAATGCTATGATTTCCACTACTTCAACTACTGGTAATTATGTAACTACATTTAATGTTTATTTAACTGACTATATCTCGCTCGATGTTATTACTGATTTATCATTCTTTAATCACGATGCTACAAAATACTTATACTGGCAGAATACTTCTAGTGCTGGCCTTTATAACGTGGCTATATTAAATTCTGGTTCACAACTACGAACTAACGCTACTCTCCGCTCTGCAGTTAGGAATGCATATTTAAATTTAGAAAAAGCGTCTGAAGCTGTACTCAATATGGGATCAAATTCCTCCCCTGCACGTGGTTCTGCTTATTTGATACCTGCAACTATAACAGTTAAATATGATTCAGCTAACCCTACTGAATATATCTACTATATGCCTTCCTTTGTTTTCTATTATAATATACCAATTCAGATAAACTATAATATAGAATCAACTCCTATTGATCTTGATGATAAGGTAAAAGTCGTAACAAATACAGGGAATTGGACTTCGTTGCTCAAACTCGATAGTGCAAATTTATCATTAGTCACTGTAACTACCAAATATACTTTAACTACCCCTTCATTCACAGGTGCATATAGCACATATGTGCAAGGCACTCCAGCTAGTATCACTAGTACTTATAAAGCCCAATCTGTATTCACAATTAATCCCGCCTCTTTTGAATATGTAAACGGCGGAGGCACTACTACACTTAAAAAACATAAGCTATATCTAGAAATACGTGATTCAGGAACTGACAAAACTGGTTCCGCACTGGTTCCCGCTGAAGACTATTTTGAAAGTCCCCTCCTTATTTCTTCAATAATAAATGGTTGTTTGTCAAGTTCTATCATTTATACTGATGTTACTAATTCTGTTGGATTTACTAGTGGTACATTATTGCCTGCTTTGATTTCAACAAAATTTACTTCCTTCACAGGTGATCAATCAGCATATTTTTTGTCGTATACTCAAATAACTAATGCTAAAACTCTAAAAATCGTGAATACTGGTCCTATTGTGCAACTATCAAACGTAACAACTGGACATAACAATTCAATTACTAGCATAAAAGGTGTTGAGCTATTTACGAATCTTAAGACACTTGCTATATCCCATTCATCAATTCTAGACTTGTCGCCTATTAAAAATTTGGCGCTCGAAAATTTTTATTTCTCAAGCAACGTCGGATATGTAAGTACCATTTCCACTTTAGCTGCTGGGATTAAGCCGCGTTTTACACTAAAACTATTACCACTACTAGGATCAGCATCGTCTCTTCTTAGATTTAGCATACAAGACGTTAAATCAAGTGATGATGTAGATTATACACTAGACTATGAGGATCTTAATATTTTAAAAGCTTTTACAAAACTCACTAATGTGTATATAGGTGCTCAAGCCTATTCAAAATTAAATATTATAGAGACAGCTAACTACTTGCAATTTTATACCTTATACACCTGGTTTGTTGTTAATAGAAGCAGTGTAAATTTTTCAATCCCTGCTATTGGTAACATGGAGAGTTCTTTTGTTAGTACAGAATCAAGAGAAGCTGTAGAATTTTTCTCTAAAATCACGCCAACTCATTTTACTGATTCCGGTGCAACTGGCACAAATTTTCTATATGACTTTTTGTTTAAACCAATCAAAGACCAAAACACAGTTACAAATGGAATAATAGAAACAAAACTTCCAGCCTATATAGATTCTGGTGGTGTTTATACTGCTTTAAGATGGTTTCCAGCATCTTCTGTGATTACAAATGATGGTTATAAATTCGCGAGCACAAACACTGGTACAACATATTACTTTGTGAATAACACAATAGCTCTAAAACATGGCGATTCTATTAGTTATGATAATTTACAAAAACTATTAAAAGATAGTTCATTTATTAATTTGATGTATGCAAAGACAATAAGTTGTTATACCTCAATTAAAACTGATAGCAAACATTCACTATTTCAGTATTTAAATACTACAATATATTGTAGAGCAACAATTAATTCGATAGATCATATAGCTTACTACACCTATGATTTTAGCGAGTTTCTCTGATTTTTTATAATCAAATTAGAACTAATTATTTAAGTGGCACTAACTTTTAGTTAGTGCCACTTTTAAGATAATAAAAGGACAGGCAAAATTTAGAGATATAACTTAGAAAACTTTCTAATATGAAGGGTCTAGTATGATGATATTAATCAAATTATATAAAAAGCTCTTGATAAAATCATGTAATATAAAATTTAGATTTAAATCGCTAAACCTATAGTAGAAAAGAAGAGATATAGAGATTTTAAATATTAAGAGACAAAAATATCACTAGTTGTTTAATATTTCACTTAATTTTGAAATAATATGGGTTAAATTAGCAGCGTCTCTTAAAATTACTAAAGCGGTGTCATCACCAGCGATTGTACCCATAATTTCAGGAAGATTTAATTTATCGACAATGAGGCATGCGGGACTTGCGCTGCCAATTATGGTTTTTATGACAATTAATTGTCCTGATCCTTCTATGGATAAAACAGAGCTTTTAAACAGTGGTTTTAACTTAATAATTTCAGGATTTTCAGGTTTTTCGTAGTGAGGTTTAGTATAACCATCAGCTGTTGTTTTTTTTATGAGTCCCAAATCCTGTATGTCGCGAGAGACAGTGGCCTGTGTTACGTCAAATCCCTGATTCTTTAAATGAGCCATGAGTTGTTCTTGACTTAAAATCTCATGTTCATATATTATATTCAAAATAGCGTTATGTCTTTTTTTTCTCATTGTACTCCTTTAGTGTAGTGTCATATATGAAATTTTTTCTCGCAATTTAGCAAAATAGTCATAACCTTTTAGGCGTATGAATTTTGCAACGATATCTGCGTATGAAATTTTAATTATATTACCAGGTTTAAAAGGATAACTTGCATCCCCATCAAGATTTACTCTAGCATCTGAGCTATTCGCTAAAATTTTTACAGATATGGTTTTACTGCTTTTAACAATGAGAGGTCTTGAGTGCAAAGTGTGTGGACATATAGGTGTTACAATAATTGCGTCAACGTCAGGCTCGACTAGAGGCCCACCTGCAGAGAGTGAATATGCTGTAGATCCAGTTGGAGTGGCTATTATTATACCATCAGAATGATAGGCGTCAAGCATTGAGTTGTTAACATAAACCTCGCATCTCAAAAGCTTACTTAAAACATCGCGACCTACTACGACTTCGTTTAAGGCATATCCCAAATTCACACCAGCACATTCCGCTTTCAATATACTCCTGTTTTCAATAGTATAATTACCATTTAAAATAAGGCGTGTCTTTTCAAGCATGTCAACTTTTTCAGTTTCAGCTAAAAACCCAATGTTTCCAAGATTAACCGCAAAAATTTTAGTGTTATGCAGGGCGCATACTTTAGCAATTCTAAGAATTGTACCATCTCCACCGAATATTACGACAATATCTGATCTTGAGACCAATTCATCATTACTCTCGCAGTATTCAAGATTAATACCAGAGTCCTTTAATTCTGAGCAAAGAAGGACTTCGATATTATGTGGCGATATGAGCTCAATTAATGTTTTGGTAGCAAGAGAATTAATGTCGCGCTCGTGATTTGTGAATATTCCAATTGTCATGTAAAAATTATACAATATATAAATTAATAATGCAATAACTTTTTTAAAATTAAAAAAAAAAACTCATTTTTATGCAAGAAATTCAAATAGTATTAGTGTCTTGATAAAATTATTGTAAATTATCTAGAGCATCACGTAGCATTTTAGCTAGATAAATTTCAGCATGAAAAGAGGAATAAGAAAATTTCAAAATTTTAAATAAATAATTAGATATATATTTGATTATTTTATATTAATATGATATATTAAATACATAGAAATTTGCAATTAATTTTTGATTAATTACTAGTCAAACAGCCTTATTAACTAAAAGGACAATATGATAACATCATTATATATTAAAAATATTGCGCTTATTAAAGAATTGAAACTCAATTTGACAAATGGTCTTAACATTCTATCTGGTGAAACTGGTGCTGGTAAGTCTATAATCATAGATAGTCTAAATTTTGTTTTAGGTGACAGGGCCGATAAAAGTTTGATAAGATACGGAGAGAGTTCAGCTAGCGTTCAAGTTGTTTTCTCTGCGGATAATTTAACAGATGAGTTTAAATGTATGTTAGATGATTCTGGTATTGAAAGGGATGATTTTTTAATTATTCGTCGCACGATGAATGAGAATGGTAAAAATGAATGCAGGATTAATGATACAATTGTCACACTATCAGCTCTAAAGCGAATTGTAACTGCGTTAGTTGATGTTCATTCGCAACATGAGCATCAATCACTACTCAGTGAAACAAATCATATTAAGATTTTAGATAATTATTCAAAAGAGACAAATGAATTAAAAGATAAACTAAAGTTAAGTTTACAAGCATTTAGAAATGCTGAAAAAGAGTTGAAAACATATCCTTCAATTGACGAACGAGCTAGACTTATGGATATTCTGAGTTTTCAGATAAACGAAATAAGTGATGCAAAGATTGAAGAAGGAGAAGAAGAGGAATTAATTCAAGAAAGATCGAGAATAAACAACTCTAAAAGGATCATAGAAGCCCTCTCAACATCAGCTAACAATTTATCTAATGATGATGGATATAGTGCACTAGCTGCCATTCATACAGCGATTAAAGAATTGAATTCGATTTCTAAATTTAGAGAAGTATATTCTAATTTAGCGGAGCGTCTTAGCGATGTCAAAATTGAGTTAGATGATATATCAGCTACAATTAATAGTGAAGCGGAAGATGCCTTAAATGAAGCGCATGATATTGAGGCAGTAGAGAAAAGACTAGACGTAATAAGAAGTATTAAAAAGCGATTTGGAAGGACACTAGATGAGATTAATAGTTTCTTAACCAAAACCAGAATTGAGTATGACAGACTTAATTTTGCAGAAGATAGAATAACTCAACTCGAATCCATCATTAGTGAGGAATCAGCGGAAATAATTAAGATATGTAGTGAACTCCATAAGGCACGTGTGAACTGCGCAATTAAATTTGAAAAAGCAATAATGTTAAATTTAGCAGAACTAGGCATGGTTGGTAGTATATTTAGTGTTGATATAAATTATCCTGAAGATGATAGTATTTTACTTGCAAAAGTGGATAGTAATGGCGTTGATGATGTAAGGTTTTTGATTAGTCCCAATAAGGGTGAACCACTAAGACCACTTGCAAAAATAGCGAGTGGAGGTGAAATGAGCAGATTTATGTTAGGTTTAAAAAACATAACAGCTGAATTAGAAGGCATTGACACCCTTGTATTCGACGAAATTGACACAGGAATTAGTGGGCATATCGCAAAAGTTGTTGCAAATAAATTATATAACATTGCGGCAAAAAGACAAGTATTAGCAGTGACACACCTCGCGCAGCTTGCAGCCATGGCAGATACTCATTATCTAATAACTAAAAAGGAAGAAGATAATAAGACATATACATATGTTGACCCATTGACACTAGACCAATCTCTGAAAGAGATTATGCGTTTAACAGGAGCGGATATAAATAGTAAAAGTGGATTGGAAAACGCTAAAGAATTAAAGCAAGCATGTGATGAATACAAAAAGAAACTATCAAAGTCTAATACTTAGTTTATTATCTAAAATCGACTATTTTGTTTTAGAAAATATTAGTTTAAGTAAAACTAACTACTCCTCTAATACTAAACAACATAGCACTAGTTATTTAATTCTACTAAAGAAAATATTTGATTTTCTCATATGGTAATAATTATTAGCAATAAAGCCTACTATCTGTCATAACAACCTATCTAGCCTTTGTAATTTGAGTCTTTATTAATGTTGTAAGTTTTTAAAAGTCTACAACGAACACACTCCCTTTTTAGTTAAACTAATGTTCACTTACAATTTTGTTTTTTAGTTTGAGTTTAAAATATTTAATATGTACAATCAAATAAATTAATAATAATTTTTTATAATGAGCATAGTGTTTTAGAAGTAATAAATTATTTTCTCTCAAATCTCATTGAAATTTTAGACTTTAATATTCTCATTAATGCTTATTGACAGGGGACAAACTACTAGAGGATTAAAGGGACAATGGTTATACACTAACAACCATTATCACAGATTATCATAGTCAAATTACCTACTAATTAATTAGTGTTACTAGCTATAAATTTAATAGGTTTGTCGCCTATCCATGAATACTTTTCAGCCTTGTTAACAATTTTTGATAACAC
>JAIRKT010000004.1 GCA_031259965.1 Christensenellaceae bacterium
AAAAAAAAGCAAATAATTTTAGCACTAAAAACCAAAATTTAATAAAAATTTTTCTTTGTTAAAGCTAATATCAGTAATTTTACGCGAAAAAAATCAGAATAAATTGAATTTATCTTGAACAAGCAAACAAATTTCCAATAATTACGTAACATTCGGATAGCAAATATATCTTTGTTTTATGAGAACTTATGAGGATTTTTAATCTTTTAAAATATTAAAAATGTATACGCAAAAAAATGCGGAATTTAGGTTATCACAGGATTATTTAGTTTTAGATGTGGCTATTTTTTTGAAAAATTTTAAGCGGAGTGCATTAGCCAAAACCGAGACGGATGATAGGCTCATAGCTGCGGCTGCCAACATTGGGTTTAGTAGCGTTTTGTTGTCGATCAGATAAATTAAACCAGCCGCAATTGGTATTCCAATAATATTATAACCAAAGGCCCATCCTAAGTTCTGTATTATGGTGCGGAATGTTGATTTGCTTAATTGAATAGCAATGACTACATCAGTCAAATCATTACGCATCAATACGATGTCCGCAGATTCAATTGCAACATCAGTTCCTGTTCCAATTGCAATTCCCACGTCAGCCTGTGTGAGTGCGGGTGCATCGTTAATCCCATCGCCAACCATAGCGATGCAGTTACCTTTGTGCTGATGTGATTTAATGACTTCGGCCTTATTGTTTGGGAGAACGCCAGCAACTATTTTTGTTATTTTAATATTCTTAGCTACTTCTTGTGCCGTTATATTGTTATCACCTGTTATCATTATCGACTCAATTCCCATATTAGTTAGAGATTCAATCGCATTAATGCTAGATGGTTTTACTGGGTCTGCCAGAGCGATTATTCCTAAAAGAAGCTCATCTGAAGCAATAAAAATAGGTGTTTTTTCCTTTTGAGCAAATTCATTTAAAATTGATTCATCTGGATATATCCCATTTTGATTTAAAAGTTCTTGATTTCCTAACAGGAGTTTTTTATCATTAATTGTTACAGAAATTCCCATGCCAGGCAATGCTTTAAATTCAGTTGCTAAAAAGAGCTCTAGCTCTTTTTCTTGAGCCTTGTTTACTATAGCTATACCTAGGGGATGTTCTGAACCTTTTTCCGCTGAGGCGGCCAGAGATAATAGTTCATCTTCAGATAGTGTAGTAAGGCTCACGATATCTGTAACGGCTGGTTTTCCTTCGGTCAGTGTGCCAGTTTTGTCAAAAGCTATCATTTTGATTTTGTGCGCTGTCTCTAACGCCTCACCGCCTTTTATGAGAATGCCGTTTTTTGCTCCCACCCCTGTTCCAACCATTATTGCTGTAGGTGTAGCAAGCCCCAGAGCGCATGGACAAGCGATAACTAAAACAGATATGAAGATTGACAAGGCAAATGAAATTTCCATGCCGCCTATTAACCAAGCGAGAAACGAAATTAAAGCAATTCCAAATACAACAGGCACAAAAATGCCAGAGACCTTATCCGCAATTTTAGCAATAGGGGCTTTAGAGCCTTGTGCATCTTCTACAAATTTGATGATAGTCGCTAGTGCTGTATCATTACCTACTTTAGTTGCTCTAAATTTAATAAAGCCATTTGCATTCAAGGAAGCACCATATACTTTGTCGCCTGGTATTTTATCAATTGGCATGCTTTCGCCAGTAAGCATCGATTCATCTATAGAGGTGTCACCTTCTATAATAATACCGTCGACTGGTATTTTTTCACCAGGCCTCACTAGCACCATGTCGTCTACAATCACTTCCTCAATAGGGATATTAATTTCAATTTCATCTCTTATAACACATGCGGTTTTTGGAGTTAATCCAATTAGTTTTTTTATAGCATCTGATGTTTTGCCTTTTGATACTGCCTCTAGTGTTTTCCCAAGTAATATTAGAGTAATTATAACTCCTGCAGTTTCAAAATAGAGATTATGTGCAGACATATGGTCGCCATTAATAATTTGAATGAAAGAATAAATACTATAAATGACCGCAGCTGCAGTACCCATAGCAATCAGAGAATCCATATTTGGTGATAATTTAATAATTGCCTTAACACCATTTACATAGAATTTATAACCAGAAACCAAAATGGGTATTGTTAAAAGTAATTGAGTTAATGCAAGAGGAAATGGATTATGCGGCATATCCAATGCGTCGATTCCGATCATTGGGCCCATTGCTATAATTAGTAAAGGAATGGCAAATATGGCGGATATAATAAATTTAATCCACATATTACGTATTTTAGTAGAGTCGTCTGTTGATTCAATTTTTAGACTGTTAGGGTCGACCAAATCATACCCATTTTTTTTCAGCGCCTGGCGTAGTATCTGAAAGTTAATTATTGAATCATCGTAAGAGAGCGTGAGTTTTTCACTAGCAAAATTAACGGAAGAGGATTGAACGCCATTTAATTTACTACATATAGATTGAATCCTTGCGGCGCATGCCGCACAACTCATACCAATAATTTTATATGAAGCATTAAAATTCATTTCAGACCTCACAATATAAACATACTCTGTATATATGATATCATGACATGCTAAATAAATCTAACAATATATATTGAAAGTGTATGAAAAAATTTATAAAATAATTTGGTATGCAATGTAAACTGGCAAAACTACTTATGAGTTTTTAGTTTCTAAAATTTCCATTAATTTAGTTTTTAACAGGTTACGGTGAGATTCATGGAATTTTAAGAAGTCCTCTTCATAAAAAAGTCCACATGTAACTCCTTTTGCTGATAAGCATTTTTACTATTCTCGGATAAACTCTTTTTTTTGCTTGTGTAAGTGCCTCGTAATGCCAAATAAAGTGCGCTTAGCCCTTGCTGCCGTCCAGCACGACGAAGATTTCTTCCTTCATTTCAGGTTTTGCAGCTTTTCGTTATAAGGAGTATCTCTCTCATGGTAGTTTTTCTAAATTGATAGAATGCATACTTGTTAGCCGAATCCTTGTTTAGTTTCCAAAACAAGAAAGTACCTATTGGATGATTTTGCATAATAGAGTCGAAAAGTTTTTCAATTTGCTCTGATTTCCAAACGAATTTACGCTGTATTGCGGGCAAATACATTTTGTTTTTGCCTATAAAGCCCATTGCTGTTTTAATTGTTATGTTTGTAAAATCCATAAGATACTCCTTAATTTGTAACTTTCAAAGTTTTGAATCTGAAAAACTTGTACATTCAAAAATTACAGCAAAATAAAAGTCGTTCATATATGCAAGACTGTGTTGCCAAAGGCATAGCACTCATTATGAAGTTACTTTTTGTTAGAATTAAATCAGAAGAACTTGTGTTTTATTGGTTTTGATGATTAGTGTTTAGAATTTTTAGAGTTGTTTTATTGTGGAAAATATTTTTGGGGATACAATCATAAATTAGAGTTTTAATGAGAGTCAAATTAATGAGCAAAAAAGCTTTCAATTTTGAGTATCTTGTATTACTTATAATTAAATAAATTTCAAATTTTATTTGCATCTATTGATATTTTTGTACTATAATTTAAAATATTATATCTAAAATTGCTTATTTTGTAACAATAAAAGACAAAATTTTACAATGTACTTTACTTTTATATATATTTAAGATACAATTAATTAACACATGTTATAAAGGATTATAAATATAACACTTATAATAAAGGATTATAAACATGAGATTCACAGAATTCTTAGAATACCTTAAAGATAATTTTCCAGATCCAGCTAAAAGAGGATACGAATTTGAGCGTGCAATTTGTAATTATTTTAAGGTCGATAAGTTATACAACAAAGGTATTAAAAAGATATGGCTCTGGAAGGATTTCCCGTACAAAAAGTTTTTTAGTAGAGGCCACGACGTTGGGAT
>JAIRKT010000038.1 GCA_031259965.1 Christensenellaceae bacterium
AGAAATATTTGAAATTTTTGATTTGCAAAATAAGGTCTATGAAAATATTAAGATAGAGAATGATTAAAAACATACAAGTGACGTTATATGTTAGGAAATCTGTGTATACGCAAAAAAAAGCGGAATTTAGGTTGACAACATAGTTAATTACTATTATAATCTAAAAAGGCTAGAAACTGTAAAATTAAAATTTGTTTTTTAGCAAAACTTAAAAGAGATGGTAACAATGGGATACATCCCTGATCCTGCTGCAAAAACATTCATATGATGTTATATCCTAGTGCCGTAGCGACTGTTGTAGGTGTTGTTTTTGCAATTTATATCCTCGTAGATGCAATTTTTACGACAACCCTGACAATTGATGGAGCATTAGCACGATTGTTTGTTCTTATTGTTGCTCTTGTGTTTCCAATACATTTCTTACATACAGCACTTAAAATAAGAAAATTATTAGAACTAATTTATGGCGAGAAAATATTAACAGTCTCTGAGTTATGCGCAAAAACAAAATACAGTGAAAAATAAATTATAACCACGCTTAAAATCATGATAGAGGGGCGTTACCTGATTAGAATGTTTTATAATCGAATTACTAAGGTATTAGTAATTATGACTGAAGAAGAAAGGATTAGAGAAGAAGAAAGAATATTTGGTCCTTTATATAGTAGAGAAATAACAAATACAGATTTTGACGAACATGTTGAATGTGACGAAGTCTACGAGTATGAGGAGGAAGAGGAAGACACTTTTTCAATCGGATCATCTTCTGATGAAGTTGTAGAGACTTCAACATCTAAAGAAAAAGTGCACACTGTCTGCCCATCTTGCAACGCTAGTTTAGATGCAAGCAAGAATGGGATATATGGTTATTGTGGAGGATGGCATGGCGTCTATAACTCTGACGAGTTAAAATAACGTATAGTATGTTACAGGATGCAAATCATGATAAATTTTCTTATCGTGAGGTGCAAAAAAAATCTGATTAAATGACAATAAAATCGAAAATTCACATACAAACTATTTGCTTTAAAAGGTTAAATATGTTAAAATACTAAAACGCGACAAAATTGTCGTTAAATAAAAAAATTCGCACCACTGTGCTCGAACCCCGTGAAATAAAATTCATAATTAAAAGCGCAGAGGGAGGAATAAACGGAGGTTATTTTATGGCTGTTATTTCAATGAAACAGCTTTTGGAAGCAGGCGTTCATTTTGGACATCAAACAAAAAGATGGAATCCTAAAATGAAAAAGTATATTTTTGATGCAAGAAACGATATTCATATTATCGATCTTCAATTAACTGTAGGACTTATTGAAGCTGCATATAAATTTATACATTCAGTTGCTAGTGAAGGCAAGTCTATTTTGTTTGTTGGAAAAAAGAAGCAAGCAAAGGAAGCAATACAATCTGAAGCTGAGCGCTGTGGCATGTTTTTTGCTAACCAAAGATGGTTAGGTGGTACACTTACTAATTTTCAAACGATTCGTACAAGAGTTGAGAAACTAAACAAACTTAATCATATGGAAGCGATCGGTGAGTTTGATTTGTTACCAAAAAAAGAGGTAATAAAACTCAAAGCGGAAAGGGATACTCTTGAAACCAACCTAGGTGGTATCAAAAACATGAGATCATTACCTGGTGCAATGTTTGTAGTTGATCTTAAAACCGAGCACATAGCAATAAAGGAAGCAAGAACCTTAGGAATTCCTATTGTTGGGCTTGTTGACACTAACTGTGATCCAGATGAAGTGGATTATGTAATACCTGGTAATGATGATGCAATACGAGCAATTAAATTAATTGCGTCTGTGGTTGCAGATGCGGTTATAGCGGCCAAGGAAGGAGCTGAGGCTGCCTTAGTTGTTGAATCTTCTCTAGATTTAGAAGCCGCAGCCCAAAACATTCCTATAGAAACAATAATTGAAAAGTCAGATGGTATTGAATTTCCTAACGATGCAGGTGATGTTGAAATTAGTGAAGAAGCTGAAACTGATATCAATGAATAAAACTACAATGAATAAAAGGAGGCCAATTTATGGCAATATCAACTAAAGACGTATCTACACTCAGAGAGCGCACAGGCGCTGGCATGATGGATTGCAAAAAAGCTTTAGACGAATCAAATGGCGATATAGAGAGAGCTGTTGAGATTCTAAGAGAAAAGGGTAAGGCAGCGAGTGCTAAAAAGGCTGGGAGAATAGCTTCCCAAGGTATAGTGGATTCATATATACATTTAGAAGGCAGAATGGGTGTTTTAGTAGAAGTTAACTGTGAAACCGATTTTGTCGCAAAGGGTGCTGAGTTTAAAGCATTCGTACATGATATTGCTCTACAGATAGTTGCAGCTAAACCTCAATATGTTTCAATAGAGGATGTGCCAGCTGATGTAGTAGCTAGTGAAGAAGCTATATTTAGAGCACTAGCTCAAAACGAGCCAAATCCAAAACCACAGGCTATTATAGAAAAAGTACTTATCGGTAGAATGAACAATTTCTATAAAGAAATTTGTTTATTAGAGCAACCATATGTTAAGGATACAACAAAGACTGTAAAAACTTTGTTATCTGAGATAGTCGCAAAGACCGGCGAAAAAATTGTCATCAGACGTTTTGTTCGCTATGAAATGGGTGAGGGGTTAGCAAAGAAGGTGGATAACTTTGCTGAAGAAATAAATGCACAAGTTGCAAAAATGCACAAGTCACAAGTCAATTAATAATAAAAAAAGGTAATCACAATTTACCTTTTTTTTTGACAAAAATATTGAATCCAAGTAGGAGACACTTTAATTATGAAGTTTAGCAAATACAAACGAGTTCTCATAAAACTCTCAGGCGAAGCGCTCTCAGGACCTGACGGATTTGGTATTAACAGGACAGTATTAAATAATATTGTAGATCAACTAGTTAAGGTTCATAATGATGGTGTGCAGATATGTATAGTATGTGGAGGCGGAAATTTTTGGAGGGGTCGAGTTGATTCTTCTATGGATAGAACGACAGCGGATCATATGGGGATGCTTGCAACTGTGATGAATTGCTTAGCACTCCAGGATGCGCTGGAGCGAAGTGGTGTGCAAACTAGAGTCCAAACCGCTATAACTATACCCAGTGTTGCAGAGCCATATATAAGACGAAAAGCTCTAAACCATCTTGAACAAAACAGAATAGTAATATTTGGTTGTGGAACAGGCAATCCATATTTCACAACAGATACCGCAGCAGCTCTGCGAGCCGCTGAAATGAATGTGGATATTATTCTGCTTGCTAAAAATATCGATGGTGTATATAGTGCTGATCCCAAAAAAGATCCATGTGCCTCTAAATTTGAGCATATACAGTACGATGAAGTTCTGCGTCTGGGTTTAAAAGCTATGGACATTACTGCAACAACATTTTGTATCGAAAACAAGATAAAAACCTTGGCCTTTGGTTTAAATGAGAAAAATTGTATATTGAGGGCGGTGTCAGGCGAGAATTTTGGTACAGTTTTAGAAGTCTAAATGGTTAGCAAAATTATAACTAAATTATCAGATCAAATGGGGGTCTATTTTATAAAAGATCACAAACACGAATTATAGCGTGGAGGAAGATAAAGTGAAGGGTCTCTTCAATTTACGTGAAATACCAATAGTGAAGATAAACGAAATCGTGTCAGAGGCATTGTCTTTCAAAAAAGGAGAAAAAAGTGTTAGTTATTTAGATAAGAAAATGGCGACACTTTTTTTTGAGAACTCTACTAGAACTCATTATAGTTTCATCGCTGCTATGTTAAATCTGAATATTACACCTGTGCAGGTAAATCTGGAAGGTTCAAGCATGAAAAAAGGGGAGAGCTTATATGACACGATCAAGATGTTTGAGTGTGCTGGCTACGATGGGGTTGTAGTGAGACACACAAAGGATAATTATTATAGTGAATTGACTGGAATAAATATGCCTATATTTAATGGTGGTGATGGTATATCAGACCACCCTACACAAACACTTTTGGATTTAACTACAATATATGAGGAATTTGGATATTTTAAAGGACTAAAAATTTGTATTATAGGTGATATTTCACATTCAAGAGTAGCTCATGGAGACGCAGAGATAATGAAAAGGCTTGGAATGAAAGTCTCTATTTGTGGACCTCAAGAATTTTTAGATGATACCGCACCCTCAATGTCTCCAGATGAAGCAGTCAAAGAGTCTGACATCATAATGCTACTCAGGGTGCAGTTTGAGAGGCATGAAAAAAACATGGGCTTGAGTTTAACTGAATATCACCAAAAATTTGGATTAACAAAATCTAGGGCGTTAAAGATGAATGAAGGTGCAATTATAATGCATCCTGCGCCATTGAATAGGGGTGTTGAAATTGCAAATGAAGTAGTTGAATGCAAAAAAAGTAGAATTTTTGCACAAATGACAAATGGCGTGTTTACTAGAATGGCTGTAATTTATATGGTATTGGAGGGCATGTTATGATTATCCTCAAAAATGCGAGAATAACAGCAGGAACTAGTTTAAAACATACAGACATATTAATAATAAATGATAGAATTTTTGAAATTGGTGATAATATAAATCATGCACACGCTACTATTTATGATTTAGATGGAGCACTTGTGATACCGGGTGCTATAGACGTACATACTCACTTAAGAGAGCCAGGTTTTACACACAAAGAAACCATCAAATCAGGAACGGCTGCCGCAGCTAGGGGAGGAGTCACTAGTATAATGTCGATGCCCAACCTCTCGCCTGTCACTGATTCAGTTGATGAATTGAATAGTCTGAAGAGGATCATTGATCGTGACGCGCTGGTAAATGTATATCCATATGCCGCACTCACCAAAAACCAAAAAGGTGAGATACCATCAGATATTGAAGGACTCGCCCCATTAGTAAAAGCCTTTAGTGATGATGGTGTATGTGTCAATAGTGAAAAACTTTTACTAGAATGCATGATCCGAGTTAAAAAAGCTAACAGCATAATAGCGTCGCATGCTGAATTTTTGGGAGCTGTGAATAGTAGAGACGCTGAAGTGTTAGCCGTTGAGAGGGAGTTAAGAGTAGTAGAGCAAACAAAGTGTCCTTATCATTTTTGTCATATTTCAACTAGCGATGCCTTCGACATGATTAGAAAGGCGCGAATGAAAGGTTTAAATGTCACTTGTGAAGTAACCCCTCATCATTTAATACTAAATGAGAGTGATAACAAATGCAATACTAATTTCAAAATGAATCCGCCTTTGAGATCAAAAGCTGATTATATAGCAACGCGAGAGGCGCTGCTAGATTTGACAGCTTCGATAATAGCGACAGATCATGCGCCACATTCTAAACAAGAAAAGGCTCTCGAATATAGCGTGGCGCCAAATGGAATAATAGGCCTCGAGACCTTTATTCCATTAATATACACTGAATTTGTAAAAACTGGGCTTATTACCTTTGAGCGAATGATTGAATGTATAACGTATAATCCAGCGCGGAGATTTAATCTAGAGTTTTCACAACTAAAGAAAAAAAGCAAAGCGGATCTTGCGGTAATTGCAATCGACGAAGAAAAAGAATTCAAAGAGGATGAAATAGTCTCCTTATCCAAAAACTCACCATTTATAGGAAGACGGTTGTATGGGAACAACATATTGACTTTAGTGGGAGGCATCGTAAAATATAAGGACCAGAGATTTAGTAAAAATCAAGAAAATATCAACAAAGGAGAGAATAAATGATTGAAAAAATGCTGATTCTCGAAAATGGCAAAGTCTATCGTGGAATGGGTTTTGGCAGTAAAGAAACACGTATAGCGGAGTTAGTTTTTAATACTTCAATGGTAGGATATCAAGAAATTTTGTCGGATCCCTCCTACTGTGGACAAATTGTTGTTATGTCATATCCATTGATTGGCAATTATGGTTTAACCGATGAGGATTATGAATCTAAAAACATAGCAATTGCTGGATTTGTAGTAAGGGAATACAATGATAGCCCATCTAACTTTAGATACACTCAAACCCTAGGCGAAGTAATGAAAGAAAACCAGGTTGCGGGTATAAGCGGACTTGACACTCGAGAAATAGTTAGAACGATCAGAGATTTTGGATCGATGAAGGCTATGATAACCGATGGAGATAGGCCGGTTGATGAATGTTTAGTTGAATTGAGATCAGCTATTTTAAATACAAACCAAGTGAAAATGGTAACATCGCCAAAAATTTGGTACGCAAGAACAAGAAACCCGATGTATACAATAGTAGCAATTGATTGTGGTATCAAATTAAACATCGTTAGAAAATTCAACGCACACGGATGCAATGTGGTAATTGTGCCATATGATGTAAGTGTTGGTGTGATTGAGAGATTCAAACCAGATGGCTTGTTTTTGTCGAATGGACCTGGAAATCCTGAGGATGTCCCCGAAGTGGTTGAATTGGTAAAATATTTTAAAGGCAAAATACCAATAATGGGGATATGTCTAGGACACCAAATAATAGGCCTTGCATATGGCGCGAGAACATACAAAATGCTCTTTGGACACAGGGGTGCAAATCATCCAGTATTGAACTTAAAAACTGATAAGATTGAAATAACTAGTCAAAATCATTCATACGCATTAGACAAAAAATCACTTGAGAACACGGGCCTAACACTAACACATGTTAATGTTATAGATGGCGAGGCAGAGGGTGTTGAGGATGTTAAAAACAAGGTTATGGGGATACAATATCACCCTGAAAGTGCAGCGGGGCCAGAGGATAGTGAATATCTATATAACATATTCACCGATTTGATGGATAGTATGGGAGGGCGCAAGAATGCCGAAACGAACAGATATTAAAAAGATTATGGTAATCGGTTCAGGGCCTATCGTAATAGGTCAAGCTGCTGAATTTGATTATGCTGGCACGCAGGCCTGTATTGCGTTAAAAGAGGAAGGTTATGAGGTTGTATTAGTAAATAGCAATCCTGCTACTATTATGACTGACACTGACATGGCTGATAAAGTATATATGGAACCACTTGACTTAGAGCATGTCGCTAGAATAATAAGACACGAGAGACCCGATGGATTGTTATGTAGTTTGGGTGGGCAGACTGGTTTAAATCTAGGCATGCAATTACACACAAAAGGGATTTTAGAAGAATGCCAAGTTGAAATGCTAGGGACGGATTTTGACGCGATAGCTAAAGCTGAAGACAGAAAATTGTTTAAGGAGTTATGTGAATCAATAGACGAGCCGGTTATTGAATCAGACATTGCCACCTCAATAACTGGAATAATAGAAGTAGCTGCTCGTATTGGATTTCCTGTAGTATTAAGGCCAGCATTCACACTAGGTGGCACTGGTGGAGGGTTTGCTGAGAGTGAAGAGGAATTATATGAGCTAGCAAAAAATGCGTTAAAATTATCACCAGTGGGCCAGGTTTTGGTTGAAAAATCGGTAAAAGGTTTTAAAGAAATAGAATACGAAGTTCTGCGCGACGCCAATGACACGGTGGTAGCGGTTTGTAGCATGGAAAATGTTGATCCTGTTGGTGTTCATACTGGTGATTCTATCGTTGTGTGCCCATGCCAGACGCTAACTAACAAAGAGTATCAAATGCTTAGAAACGCGGCACTAAAAATAATTCGTGCGTTAAAAATAAAAGGTGGTTGCAATGTACAGTTTGCGCTCGATCCTTATTCATTTAAATATTATGTTATAGAGGTAAATCCACGTGTTAGCAGATCTAGCGCCTTAGCTAGCAAAGCTAGTGGTTATCCGATAGCGAGAGTTAGCGCCAAAATCGCGTGTGGTTTAAGATTAGACGAAATACAAATCTCAAGCACAATGGCTGCTTTTGAGCCCACTCTTGATTATGCCGTCGCAAAATTTCCAAGGTTTCCATTTGATAAGTTTAATAAGGCCGATAGGCGTTTGTCTACACAAATGAAAGCAACTGGCGAGGTAATGAGTCTGGGACGCACAATTGAAGAGTCATTTTTGAAAGCGGTTAGATCATTAGAATTAGGGTATGATCATTTATACTTAAAAAGCGCCTCTCAAAAAGACAATCATACTTTGATAGATGAAATAATAACAGGTAATGATGAACGCATATTCTTGATAGCGGAGGCTATCAGACGCGATATTCCAATCGATTATTTATACAGAATAACAAAGATAGATAAATTTTTCCTCGAGAAAATCGCAAATATTATTAGGATGGAGAGTATTGTTGCTAAAAACCCTAAAGATTTAAAAACGCTAGAAGCAGCTAAACGCATGGGTTTTTCGGATGAGTACATAGGCAAATTATGGAAGATGGATTTTTATGCCGTTTATTTAATGAGAAAGAAGGCAAAAATTTATCCCGTTTACAAAATGATAGACACATGCGCTAGCGAGTTTAAAGCATATGTTCCATATTTTTATTCAACTTATGAAGACGAAAATGAATCAAAAATTAGTGAGAAGAAAAAAGTAGTTGTACTAGGCAGTGGCCCAATTCGCATAGGTCAGGGGATTGAGTTTGACTATAGTACTGTGCATGCTGTATGGGCGATTAAGGAGGCTGGTTATGAGGCTATTATAATAAATAATAATCCAGAGACCGTCTCTACAGACTATACTTTAAGTGACAAACTATATTTTGAGCCATTGACATTTGAAGATGTAATGAATATAATTGATTATGAAAAACCGGAGGGTGTTGTAGTAGCACTTGGTGGACAAACCGCGATAAACCTAGCATCAGATTTAGATAAAGCGGGCGTCAAAATTCTAGGTAGCAGTAGTCACAGCATAGCGCTAGCTGAAGACAGAGATATGTTTTTCACGGCGCTTAGTGAAATGGGAATTCCCATGCCGGAGGGACGAGCTGTATTTAATCTAAAAGATGGTAAAAATGCCGCTAAAGAAATAGGTTATCCTGTTTTAATAAGACCATCATTTGTGCTGGGTGGCCGAATGATGCATATAGTGTACGACGAAAAGTCTTTAGTTAATTATATAGCGGAGGCCTTTGAATTAAACAAAAAGCATCCTGTGCTAATTGACAAATATATTGAAGGGCGGGAATGTGAAGTTGATGCGGTGTGTGATGGTGTGAATATATTTGTGCCAGGAATTATGGAACATATAGAAAGGGCTGGTGTGCATAGTGGTGATTCTATGAGTGTATATCCGCCATATTCACTATCAAAACAAATAAAAGAAAAAATAGTAGATTATACAACACGTATAGGCCTAGGTCTTAGTATTATAGGACCTTTTAATATCCAATTTGTAGTAGACAATGTAGATTCTAAAATCTATATAATTGAGGTTAATCCTAGAAGCAGTAGGACTGTGCCATTTTTAGCGAAAACCACGGGCGCTCCCATTGCGAAAATAGCTACTAATGTAATGTTGGGCCGCTCACTTGAAGAACTGGGCTATGTTGGTATTCATCCAGAAAAGAAGCGTTGGTATGTTAAATCACCAACATTCTCATATTCAAAACTCATAGGTTTGGATGCCGTATTATCACCTGAAATGAAGTCTACAGGTGAAGCCATAGGTTATGACACATCATTTAACAGGGCAGTATACAAGTCAATTAGAGCCTCAGGAATGAAGGTCACTAATTATGGTACGGTTTTTGCTACTATTGCTGATAATAACAAACAGCAGGCATATCCATTAATAAAAAGGTTTTACGAACTTGGATTCAATATAGCGGGCACTGAGGGCACTGCAAAATATCTAAGGGAAAGAGGAATCAGAACAAGAGTTAGAAAAAAGATATCACAGGGATCTGATGAAATCTTGACTATGCTTCGTAAAGGTTATGTTACTTATGTAGTAAATACAATAAGTGAGGGCAGCAAAAATGAGCAGTTGGATGGTGTTCAAATACGACGTACGGCTGTTGAGAATAGTGTGCCTGTTTTTACCTCGTTAGATACAGTAAAAGCATTGTTAGATGTGCTAGAAGAAATTACCATGGGAATATCCACTATTAACGCAGAATAAATGGGGCGTCTATGAAAAATGTCTTTTTGGTTGTAGAACAAAATATACAACTAACGCATGATTTTTATAAACTAGTTTTAAGAGGCGATTGTGCTGGTAATATGGCTGGCATGTTTGTTAACATAAAATTAGATGGTTTCAGTTTGAGACGCCCATTTGGTATAGCTGATTCAGATGATCATACTATTACTTTGTTATACAAAGTGGTAGGAGGCGCTACTAAATATATGACAAGTTTAATGGCTGGTGCTATAATAGATGTGTTGACATGCCTGGGAAATGGGTTCGACCTAAACCAGGGGAGAAAGCCGTTGTTAATAGGTGGAGGCACAGGTATCGCGCCACTTTACAAACTAGCAAAACAATTAAATGAAAAAAAACCAGATATAATTTTAGGATTTAGAAGCGCGCGAGATGTCTGTTTAACTGATGAATTCTCGCAGTTTGGTAAACTTCATATTACAACTGATGACGGGAGTCTGGGAATCAAAGGCACAGTAGTGTCATATTTGATTTCTAAAAAACTTGATTATGATTATTATTATGCATGTGGCCCTATAGTTATGTTGCAAGCATTAACTAAACTCACTCAAAATGGCGAGGTTTCTCTAGAAGCTCGCTTTGGATGTGGCTTCGGAGCTTGCATGGGATGTAGTATAAAAACAGTAACTGGATACAAAAGAGTGTGCAAAGAAGGTCCAGTTTTTAGTGCTGGTGAGGTGATATTTAGTGAATAGACTAGAAGCAGAACTGTTAGGCAGAAAACTCAAAAATCCTATTATACCAGCTAGTGGTACATTCGGGTTTGGATATGAGTTTAGTGAATATTACGACATAAATATTTTGGGGTCAATAGCGCTTAAAGGCACAACACTAATGCCTAGATATGGAAATCCCCTACCTCGAATTGCTGAGTGCCCTGCAGGCATGATTAATGCAATTGGTCTACAAAACCCAGGGGCAGAGCAGGTAATATCTACAGAACTCACTAAACTAAAAAAAGTATATAATGAGCCTGTAATCATTAACATAGGAGGACATAGTTTTAACGATTATATTGAGACCTCTAAAATGTTCAATGATGTTGATTCAATTTGGGCTGTAGAACTTAATATAAGTTGTCCAAATGTCACTGGTGGTGGAATGGCCTTTGGTACAGATCCAAAAACAATAAAAAAACTCACTGAGTGCGTCAAAAAGGTATTAAAAAAACCATTAATTGTTAAACTAAGTCCCAATGTAACTTGTATACAAGATATGGCGATAGCAGCAGAAGAAGGTGGGGCTGATTGTATAAGTTTAATAAACACATTAGTAGGTATGCGAATAGATCTTAAAACTAGAAAACCTATAATTAGTGTTAAAAGCGGGGGCTATAGTGGGCCTGGCGTTTTTCCAGTGGCTATTAGAATGATATATGAAACGAGCCGCTGTGTTAAGATTCCTGTAATTGGAATGGGTGGGATTACTAACGCGAGAGAAGTATTAGAAGCAATGTATGCAGGTGCTAGCGCTGTGATGATTGGCACGCAGAACTTAGTAGATCCATTTGCTTGCAAAAAAATAATAGAGGATTTACCAATGGTATTAGATGAGTTTTCTATTGAAAATATTAGTAGTGTTATAAGGAGAAACGCAAATGCGTGATGTTATTTTGGCGTGTGATTTTTCATCTAAAGAGGCCTTACTTGAATTGCTAGATAAATTTGGAACATACAAACCATTTATCAAGATAGGTATGGAATTGTACTATAAAGAAGGTGCTGGATTAGTAATTGAATTAAAGGAAAAAGGGTATAAAATTTTTCTAGATTTAAAACTCCATGATATCCCGAATACTGTATATAAAGCAATGAAAAATATTGCATCACTCGGCGTGGATATGGTTAATTGCCATGCAGCAGGCGGCGTTGAAATGATGCAAAGTGCAATGAGAGGAGCTATAGACGGATCTATAACTTTCAAAAGGCCATTAGTTATTGCGGTTACTCAATTAACTTCTACTAGTGAAGCCATATTGAAAGAGGAACTTTTAATAGACAAACCATTATCTGATGTTGTTAAACAGTATGCGGAAAACGCGAAAAAAGCAGGACTTGACGGAGTGGTATGCTCGCCTCTTGAAGCCCCTATAATGAAAGATTTAAAGTTAATTAGTGTAACCCCAGGTGTTAGACCAAATCTTGCAAATGTTAATGATCAAAAACGTGTTGCCACGCCTTCAGACGCTAGAGCATTAGGAAGTGACTATATTGTAGTGGGGCGACCCATAACAGAAGCCGCTGATCCAGCTTTAGCGTATGCAGAAATATTTGAACAATTCACAGGCGTCAAGCTCAAAGATCAAAGTGAGACAAAAAGCAAAGATCTACTACCAGAAGTATCAGGCATATGCGATAGAAATTTAGCTATCTCCGTTGCAAAAGAACTCCTTGATATTAAAGCTGTTTTTTTAAGACCTTCTGAACCATTTACTTGGGCTAGTGGAATCAAATCACCGATATATTGCGACAATAGAATGACTCTCGCAAACCCCACGTCAAGAAAAATTATAGCAAATGGAATGGCGAGTGTTATAAAAAGATATTTCCCAACTTGCGAGGTTATAATGGGTGCTGCAACTGGTGGAATCCCACATGCCACGCTAACTGCTGAATTATTAAATCTGCCATCTGGGTATGTGCGATCTGATTTGAAGAGTCATGGCAGGAATAATCAAATAGAAGGCGCATCAGTTAATTCAAAAAAAGTAATAGTTATTGAGGATTTAATCTCTACAGCTGGATCATCTGTTGAGGTGGCGAAAGCATTAATAGAGGCAGGAGCCACAGTGCTTGCTATTATTTCGATAGTTACATACAACTTAAAAAGTGGAATTGAAAAGCTAAAGGAATCAAAGCTCATTAATATTTCACTCTGTGATATTAATGTACTAGTTGATGTTGCTATGGATCAAGGGTATATAAGTCTGAAGCAAAAAGAAATGACACTAAAATTTGTAAACGATCCTAATGATTCATTATGGATGCAATAGGAGGAACACTTGAAAGAAGATAGTAAGAAAATTAAACCCATAGTGGCTATTTGTTACGACTTTGATAAAACATTGTCACCGACTGACATGCAAAACTATAGTTTAATTCCTTCCCTGGGAATGACTCCTGATGTATTTTGGAAAGAAGCCACCAAATTAACTGACGAGAGCCAGATGGATGGAATTTTAGCATATATGTATCTTGTTAAGAAAATTGCAGAAAAGGAAGGTAAAAGAATAACAAGAGAAGACTTAAAATCTGAAAGCTCAAAAATTCGATTGTTTGAAGGTGTAATGGATTGGTTTGACGCGATAGAGGAATGTGCCGAAAAGTTAGATATAATAGTAGAACATTATATAATATCATCTGGAATGAAAGAAATGATAGAGGATTTGCCTATAGCAAAATTTTTTAAGAAAATCTATGCGTGCGAGTTTATATACAGCAAAGAATATGGTTTTCCAGTGTGGCCTAAGCAAGTGGTAAACCCATCAAACAAAACTCAATATTTGTTTCGAATTAACAAAGGTTGTATAGACGAAAACGATATGAATTTGAATGAGTCAATAAAGAGTGAGGATAGACGAATACCATTTTGCAATATCTTGTATATAGGCGATAGTATGACAGATATTCCGTGCATGGCTGTGACAAAGCGATATGGTGGTTACTCTATAGGTGTTTACGATCCAGAATCTGGAGAAGAAGGAAAAAGGAATGCGAGGAAACTTATAAACGACTCCAGGGTTGATTATTGTGTTCCTGCAGATTACAGAAAGGACAAAGAACTATTTAAAATTACTGAAATAATTCTAAAAAATATTACTGTTTCCTGCGAGTTGGCAAAAATCAGCCAAATTCAGAAAAAGGCATTTAACATAACCGATGATTATAGTTAACCAGAAATTTCTATTTTTATCTGTTTTATTATTATTTTTCTTCATTACTTTTTACAACTAATTGTGGAGATCTATATGCGAAAAACAAGATTACGCCTAGATTCAAACAAGAAGACACAATATATGGCAAGAAAAGATGTTGTTCTCCATCTCAAAGCAATATATTATATATATAAGATTTCTTTTGTAGGAAAGTATAAGGACATATATCCCTCATTGTTCAAAAAAAAGCGTCAAGTTTTAAATGCAAATCAAAAGCTCGAATCTAAAACAATAAGCAGTTATGAATTTGTGAAATCTAGCAATTTCATTGCAAAACATTAATCAGATTTCTACTTGCTATTGCAATTTATTAAATTATGTGGTATAATAATGATATGAATTAGGATTTTGTCCTGATGAGGGTCTTATGAGTGTAAAAAATAG
>JAIRKT010000039.1 GCA_031259965.1 Christensenellaceae bacterium
CTTTCAGTCTGAAAACTCGACAAGATATAAAAATTTTTTGATTTAGACCTAACAAAATTCCAATCTTGCAAAAAGTGCTATATTTTTTTTATTTTGATTGGACTTATGGCGACATAGTCTTTCTTTATATGCCTTTTTAACACATTGGATAGGAGATTATGCGCCACTTCACTATAGGCCTACTACTGTAAAAATGTATAAAAACCTACAATAGATGATTATGTTGCAGAATTTTCAAAACTAACATTTGAGGCTATTGAATAGCTTGAACATCCATTTATATGGATATTTTAGTTATAGATCACAAAATGTAAATAAAAAGCACTTAATTTTTTAATTTGTGGATATTTTGTATTGTAAATTATGTCAAAATATGCTATTATATTATATATAATTTATTATGGAGTTAAATAATGGGTCTACTTAAACTAATTGAAGCACCTGATCGTAGCAATTCAACTATTGTATTTAAATTCGATTTAAAGAATGATACAATTGCAAGAGGCAGCAAACTTACGGTTAGAGAAGGTCAAAATGCTATTTTTTGTCACAAAGGCAAAATGGCAGACGTGTTTTTGCCTGGTTTTTACACACTAGACACTGATAGCGTACCCTTATTGACAAAGTTGATGGGCTGGAAATATGGATTTCAAGATCCATTTAAATCCGAAATTTACTTTGTCAACATGCGACAATTCACCAAAATGCAATGGGGCACACGCAATCCAATAACTGTTAGAGATAACGATTATGGTGCTATCCAAGTGCGAGGCTATGGTTCGTTTTCGTTTAGAGTTGATGATGCTTTCGTGTTTATGACTGAATTATCAGGATCAAGCAATTTATATAATGTTGATGAAATTGCTACTTACATCAAAAGCATGATTGTAATGGGCGTCACAGACACAATAGCTGAAAGCAAAATTCCATTTCTTGATTTGGCTGCTAATTTGATAGAATTTGGTGGTGCAGTAATTAAAGTATTGCAAAACAAATTCAAAGCGATAGGAATAAGAATAGAGCAATTTAATTTTGAAAACATAAGTCTTCCTGAAGAGCTCGATAAAGTTCTAAAAGAAACCATTGGACTCAAAATGAAACGTTCTACTATGGACTTAAGAATGCAAGAAGCTCAAGCTCAAGCCCTTATAAACGCTTCAAAAAATCCTGGCACTGCAGGTGGTTTTATGGGTGCTGGTATGGGTATGGGTATGGGGGCCTACATGGGGAGAGCAATGGGCGATATGATGTCAACACCATATCAACAAACTCCTCAAAAAACCGAAGCAATCGCTACAAAAACATGTCCTTGTGGAGCAACTGTTCCTGCTAATGCTAAATTCTGTCCTGAATGTGGTAAGTTACAACAAACAGGCGTGTGTCCGAGATGTAATAACAAACTTTTACCTAATGCAAAATTCTGCCCTGAATGTGGGGAAAAACTATGAACGATACATCCGAATTTGATGTTGCCCAAAATAATCCTGGCATTCAAAATCAAACCGATGTTGCAAAATGCCCTGGGTGTGGTGCAAATTTAGTTTTTTCACCTGAAAAAGGCGCATTGTTTTGTGAACATTGCGAAACTGTATTACAATTTGAGAGCGAGACATCATCAGAATTATCGTTAAACAAACTCTTTTCTAAAACAAGTTCATGGGGAGAAGAGACACATATTTTTTCATGTCCAAATTGTGGAGCCAGTGAGATAATAGCTAAAAACGAGATTTCAAAAGCCTGTCCGTATTGTGGATCTGTAAACGTTTTGGAAAAACACGATATTTCTGGATTAAAACCTAATGCTGTGGTCCCTTTCAAGTTAAACAAAAATCAGGCATCAGAAATGGCTAAAAAATGGGCGAAAAGGCGCATCTTTGCTCCGAGTTCATACAAAAAAAGCATTGAACCTGAAGGACTGAATGGAGTTTACACGCCTGCATTCACATTTGATTCGTACACCTACACACAGTATAGTGGTGTTTTGGAACGAACAGAGCAGAGAACTACACGTGTCAATGGAAAAACTGTAGTAAAGACTGTTTCTGTAAGATTCAACATTTCTGGTACTTTTTCACATTTTTTTGACGATCTAGTTGTTAGAGCATCTAAAAAAATTGAGGAAAAGTTTTTTCATAAATTATTACCTTTTGACACTAATAATAGTGAGACATACAATGATTCATTTATTCATGGGTTTTCTGCCTCACAATATGACATGGATGGTCCTGCTTGCTGGGATTCAGCAAGACAAACAATGAAAGCTCAAATCAAACAACTTATTCTGCGCAAGTATACATATACTTCTGTCGTGTCATTCAATGCGACAACCTCGTTTAATGACAACAAATTCAAATATGTTTTGCTTCCTATCTACATAGGACATAGTCGCTTTAAAGAAAAATTGTATAATCTTTTTATAAATGGTTCTACAGGCAAAGCTTCAGGTAAAACGCCCATATCTCCTATACGTGTTGGTATAGCATCTATTTTAGGATTGGGTGTTTTAATTGCTATTATATTTATGATATTTAATATCATTTAATTTAATTAACTCTATAGGAGGATATTAACATGCCGTGGTATTGGTTACTATTAATTGGCACAGCTGGAGTTTTTATTGGATTACTAATTGGTATCTTAATTGGTAAAAAGAAGAAAAAAACTACTCCAGGTTCAACAGATAGCGTTTATGTAAAAAATGGCGTTCGCTATTCAACAGATTCAAAGATAGCAACAAATGGTGCAGTAAATGTCACCACAAATGAAGGTGACCGCTTTTTGGAATGTGGCTCTCAAAGCCGTGTTAGAGTTGGCAATTATGTCGAGCCTGGACATTATACCATATTATCAACTTCAGAGAACATTGCATCTTTTAATATCCGCATAGGCGGATTGGTTCGTGAATATTCGCATGGTCAGGCAATTTCTCTAGTCGATGGTGATATTATTTCACCCGTTTCAAATTCTATAATTTTGAGGTAAATAAATGAGCAAATCAATTGTTTTTAAAGTTCTTTTTCCTTTAACATTTTTAGCTGCAGCCATTGTATGGTTGTTGACTGTGTCAATAGATGATTTTAATCTTAACCCATCTATTGTCCCAGCATGCGTCTGCGGCATATGGGGTGTAGCTTTTATTATGCGTGGTTTAGTAGCTAAATCAGTAGGTGCTGCAAAAAAAATGAATATCCTAATCGGCACTGTTCTTTTAGTTCTCACAGTCTTGTTAGTTGTAAACATAGTTGCTATTAAAGACGAAGCGGTTTTACCAATCATAGCAATAGTAGTATCCGCTGGTTTCGTTCTCTGTGTTTTAGCAGTTGGCGGCAAAAAGTGGGATCAAGCTGACAACAAAAAGGTTGGTTATAAAAACTACTATGAGCGAAAAGCAGAAGAGGAAAAGAATCGTTCCGATAGTTAGTTATTTTTTTTTACACATGATAAAAAAGCCCTGGTGCCCCCCCTCCTTTAATATTTTTGCCCCAGGGCTTTTTTTTTTACTATACGTTTGCTGGATTTTTTCTATGTAACACTTAATTTATAAAAAACTTTAGTATGTCACTTGTAATAACCCAAGATTATCATCGTTAAAAAATTGCTGCTCGTATAATTCAATAACTGTTCACTAATCAGATATTCATTATTCAATACATTACATTTTAAAACTAAGTGACGGTTTTTCATTTCCACACGTAAAAACCACCATAGGGGGGCTGAAGTGGACGTTTCTATGAGAAATAACTATTAAATTTATATCTCGTGCTTATTTTTTATTTTATTGTGCTTTAGTGTTAAATATGTTATAATAAAACATACTAATATTGGAGTTTATACAAATTTGGATGATATAAAAAATGCCATTTTAGGTTTTTTGGAAAACTTTGGAACTCGGGTTTTAGAGTCAATACTAGTTTTACTACTTGGTATTTTAATTTTAAGAATAGCAGGTAAAATTTTAAGGGCTGTTTTTCACCGCACAAAAACAGAATCTGCGGCAGCCTCATTTATTATTTCTTTGGTAAGAGCTACTATCTCATTATTTATGTTTTTCTTTATTCTAAAAATAATGGGTATTGATACAACTGGAATTATTTCGATTGCAGCTGCTACTGGTATTGCAGTTGGTTTTGCTTTGCAAGATAGTTTATCCAATATTGCTAGCGGTGTTATACTCTTGTTTACCAAACCATTTAAGGAATCAGACCATGTTAAAATAAATTCTACTGAAGGCAAAATAGCCAAGGTAAACATCACTACTACAGAGATTGTGACCGCTGATAATGTCCTAATAGTAGTCCCCAACAAGCAAATTATAGGTACTGAAATTATCAATTATAGCAAACGCAGAACTCGTAGAATTTCAATAACTATACCTGCTTCTTATGAAGCCGACGTTGATTCTGTTAAAAAAACGTTGATTGATGTTGCTATTAATGAATTAAATGCACTACCTTCTCCAGAACCATCTGCATATCCATCTGCATTCGCCTCTTCATCTGTTTCATATACTTTGAAATTTTGGGTTGAAACCGATATTTATTGGGATTCATATAACAAAATTCACACTGAGGTTTTAAAGGCTTTCAAGTCTCATTGTATTGAAATTCCTTACGACAAAATTACTGTGTTAAGTGGTAAGGAGGTGCACATTGATTAATATATTACTATCTGTTCCACATTCATTAATCAATAATTGGTGGTTATATCATTTATTTTTAATATTAGCTATATTTTTCCTTGTTATCATTCTTAAGATTTCATCAAGAAAACCACCTCTTGTCGAAGGTAAAAATTATTGCTCTGTGGCATTAAAGCATTTAAAAAAGATTTTATCAACAACAGATAAAGGGAAAATTAGAATGCACATATATGCTAGCAAAAACTATCTCTCATCAGCAAACGAAGTTTTTTCGCAATATATAAAAGATTTCGGATATGTTAATCTGTCAGACGCTATCACTTTCATATCTACATGTCTTACTGATTTAGATACAATAATTAAAAACTTTTCAAAACCTAGTATAGAAGAAATTAGAATGCAGATTTCAAATTCTATACATTTAATCAATAATTCAAATATAAACAATTTGGTAATAAAATGAAAATACTAGTAGATGCCTTTGGTGGTGACAATGCACCACTAGAAATAATAAAAGGTGCGATTGATGCACTCAATTCAAATAAAGAATTTGTAATTGTTTTTTTGGGTGATGAAAATATATTAACCAAAGAATTAGCAAATTTTCATTACGAATCAAACCGTGTAGAAATTATACATGCACCATCTGTAATATCAAATGACGAATCACCAACTGAAGCTTTTCGTAAAAAGCGTGATTCCTCTATTGTAAAAGGCCTAACACTTCTAAATTCTGATTCACAATATAATGCTTTTGTATCAGCTGGCAGCAGTGGCGCAGTTCTTGCAAGTGCGGTTTTGTTGTTAAAACGAATTAAGGGTGTAACGCGCCCTGCATTAGTACCAATTTTGCCAACATTAAACGATGACAGTGTCGTCTTAATTGATTGTGGTGCTAATGCTGATTGTAACGCAAAAAATTTGTTGGAATTTGCATATATGGGCGCTAGTTATGCAACTACAGTTCTAGGCGTTAAAAATCCTCGTGTGGGCCTTCTATCAAATGGAAGTGAAGACAAAAAAGGCAATGCACTTAACAGGGATGTCTTTCCTTTGCTAAAGTCAGCTAATTTAAATTTCATTGGTAATGCAGAAGCAAGGGAAATCCTCACAGGCGTCTACGACGTTATTGTCACTGATGGATTTAGTGGTAATATAGCATTAAAATCATCTGAAGGTGTCGCAATTATGTTGCTTTCATTAATTAAGAAAAACATCCTAGTAGGGGGATTGCGTGCAAAAATTGGCTATTTATTCCTAAAACCTGTTTTTAAGAAAATAGCACACGTAATGGATTACAACAATAAAGGAGGCGCTATCCTATTGGGCCTTCAAAAAGTAGTTATCAAAGCTCATGGGAGTTCAAAAGCCAAATCTATATCTGCATCTATAATCCAAGCACTAACAATCGCAAAATCACAACTTATAAACAACATAGCAGATACAATTCCTAAACTAAAGGAGTCCTCTATTGACAAAGACTAAATTAAACAAGTCCAAAATTACAAATGACTATTCTTTATTTACAACTGATATAATTGCTGACTTAGAAGATATAATTCAATACAAATTTACGAATTCATCACTTCTAACTAGAGCACTAACTCATGCTTCATTTTTCCATACTAAGAATTCAATTACCTTAAATTCATATGAACGTTTGGAATTCTTTGGAGACAGTATACTAGGTTATATCGTTGCCAAGGAATTGTATACCAAATTTCCAAATGCAAATGTTGGTGAACTAACTAAAGCAAAAAGTTACATCGTTTCAAAAAACACACTAGCTGATGTAATTAATAAACTCGGTTTAACAAAATACATTTTTGCTGGGCATTTACAATCACAAGCGTGTTCAAGCAGCACCAAAGTAAAATCGGATATATTTGAATCTATAATTTGCGCAATTTATTTAGATAGCAGAGATTTAACCAATTGTGAGAAATTTGTTAATCTAACGCTGGGACACTTCTATTCATCTACTTTGAAAGCTCTTTCTAACTATGATTATAAATCGACTCTTCTTGAATATGCCAAAAAAAATAATATGAATTTGATTCTATCAACTAACAAAAATGATGATGACTCTTTTTTATCAAAAATCTTTTTGAATGATAATATAATAGCAGAATATACTTCATCCAACAAATCAATTGCAAGTCAGAAGGCATCTGAAATTGCTCTAAAAGTGCTAAATATTAGCACATAATAACCATATTCTCTAATATTTTGTTAATATGTTCAAATTTAGATTGATATTTTTTATAAAATATCGTATAATATTTACAATAATGTTTGCTGTTAAAATTTAGATCATAGGATATTTGTATAATGAAAAATCTACATAAAATCTCAATTATTATATTTCTGATAGCCATATCACTAGTCCTCTTTGTCTCCTGTTCAGACAATGACGAGCCTAGTGATGATTCCATAAAATCAATTGAAATATCCTCTGGTTTAGAAGCACCTATAATAATTAATTCCGAATTTCCACGTGCTACACTGAAAATTACATACTTTAACGATGACGAACAATTCCTCACTATTTCTGAAAACATGGTGACTAACTTCTATCCCTCTAGAGCTGGAGAACAAACACTTATTATTTCATTTGGAAATCATTCAATCTCGCATTCTGTAACTGTTATAAATCCTATTCAAGATATTTCAATCGATGAATCTAGAACCACCATGACTTATAATTTAAATCAGCCATTTAATACAGCATATATTATAATTAGGCGCTTAGTCGGGGAAGACCAACTAATTCAAGTAACATCTGATATGATTGAACAATTTTCAACACTCGAGAAAGGCGACCATGATGTAAAAATTGTTTTCCCGGAGTTTGAAAAAACATATACAATTAATGTCATAGATCCTGATGATTTAGATGATGACGACAATATCCCTACTACTCCTGGCGGTTCTGATCAAGGTGAGGATGGGGAGAGCAATGGTCAGGAGAATAATGGTAGTACTGAAAGTAATGTTTGATCGCAAAATTTGTTCTACCTACTAATTGTTTAAAAGTTTGAAATTAATAAGTTTGGAAATAGAAACTTTTTTATCTGAATAGAGGGCTTCACTTTAAAGCGAAGCCCTCTATTATTAAACCAAGTAAGCTGTTTACAAGCAATTTACTTATACATTCTTTTTCGTGCGACCTCAAGTTTTTTCTTTTTGCGGACGCTAGGTTTTTCATAGTGTTCTTTTCTTCTAAGATCACCAATGATACCGTCATTAGCACATTTCTTCTTCCAACGTCGAATCGCGCTATCTAGGCTTTCATTTTCCTTTACATAAACTGTTGACATGGTATTTCACCTCCTTTCAAAAAGAATGTATTTTGCGATTAACTCGCAATGCTACTATTATGCAACATTTTTAATCTTTTGTCAAATAAAATTAACATTTATTTAACTAGATTTCAAAAAGGTTCATTGTTAGCTATATACAATAGATAATTGTATCGTCAAAAGTATCGTGCACAATAAAATATCTTTAAAATTGCAAACTTTAATCATTAAAACTCAATAAAACACAAATTTTTTTGATTCAATTCAAAAAAATAAATTTACAATGACACACATAAGGCGACATAGTGATAGATTAAGAAGGCGTAGTACCATCTTTAGTCATTTCATGTTCTTGGAATCTAACGAATTTACCAAACCATCTGTAGAGGATATCTTTTAACTGACCATTTCTGTGTTTTGCAATTGACAAAGTTACATCATACTCACCATATGATTTTTCTTCTTCTTTGACTCTTGACAAAAACATAACTATGTCTGCATCCTGTTCAATAGCACCAGAATCGCGTAGATCACTAAGTTTTGGTTGTTTATCTGATGCTTCACGCATCTCAATTCCTCTAGACATTTGTGATAAAACGACAACTGGACAAGATAGATCTCTGGCCATAACTTTAAGTGTCCTGCTTATTTCCGCGACTTCCTGTACTTTATTACCAGAACTGCGTGACTTTGCACTGATATCAAGACTCATAAGTTGTAAATAATCGACTATTACCAAATCTAATTGACCCTGTGTCGTTCTTACTTTTTGACACTTAGCAAAAATAGAACCAGGGGTTTGTGTGCTTGAATCGTCAACATAAATTCTGCTGCGTTTCAGCTGTCTGGCTGCATTCCATAATTTTTCTTGATCACTTGTTACTTGAACTATTGATGCGTTTGACAAACTATACATATCTATATCTTCTAAAGAACTTACCATTCTCTGTGCTAATTGTTCAGCGGGCATTTCTATAGAAAATATTGCACAAACTCTTTTTCTATCAGATTCATTTTTGTTTTGCAAAAGGTTAGCAGCTATATTAAGAGCAAACGAGGTTTTACCAACGGATGGCCTTGCTGCTAAAATAATTAAATCGCCCTTTTGTAAACCGCTTGTAACATTATCAAGAAGTGGAAATCCTGTAGGAACTCCTCTTAGACCTGTTTTATCTGTGGTGCTTGCATTTAGTCTGTTAATCATAACATCTACGCCTTTTGATATATGTTCGAAAGATCCTCGTTTATCAATTGAATTAATTTCATACAGTTTCTGCGTAATTTGGTTTACAAGCAATAGTGGGTCATCCGTTTTAAATGCTCCTTCAATTCCTTCTCCACATGTGTTTATGATTCGTCTAAGCAAATAATCTCTATATAATACCGTATAATATGATTTATAGTTTGCAGATGATGGAATGAAATCAGTGAGCTTTACTAAATAATCAAACATTTCAATTTCACTTTGCTTGTTTTTGGCTAATTGATCATTTACCACTATCAAATCAACCACGCTCCCCTCTGCATGCAATTCTCGTATTGCTGTAAAAATGCTCTTGTGACGGTCTATTACAAAAAAGTCTTCAGACATCATATCACATATTTCATTAACGACTATCGGGTCTATAAGAAAACAACATAGAATTGATTTTTCTGCTTCGATATTACTTGGTGGCACTTTGTGTTTTGTGTTAATCTCTGCCATAGTTGCCCTCACATTCACTTCCAGGTGAACTGTCACCTTTCTTTTTTCGTTTAATTATAATAACCATAATTGCTATTAATATTGCTGCTACTATTAAAACAATTATATACCAACCTACCGAATTTGGCACTTTATTAACCACTATAATATCATCATATTGACCTTGAGCAAATTTAAGTGTATGAATATAAATATCATTAGTTACGTCAAATTCAACATGTGGTTCTGCATTTGATTGAAGTGAAATATGAAACAAGGAATATTTAGTACCATAGACATAATAATAAATTATTTCGTCCTCATTAATTGAATTTAAGCTTGCTATATATTCTAAGGATTTTGTTAAGTGCCACCATCTATTAGATGCACTAAATGGATTTTTTATTATCGAATAATAAGTTTTATAAAAGAATTCGCTCTTTACAGTAGCACTACTTCCGGAATCGTCATATCCATCAATACCATTTGCAATATAGTAATCTGTATAACTATCATAACTCATAAGCGTAATAGTTATTGTGTTAGTTGTCGCATGCGTACTATACCCCTGTTCGCTATATAGGCTATCAATAGCAGCAATAGTGCTTTTGGCATTTTTAGCCACTTCAATTTGTTTATCTTCATCAAGGCCTAAAATCAACTCCTCTAGATTTAACTCAAAATAGAGAAAATATGCGATTGAACCGTTACTATATAAATAATCCTCTATTCTAACAGTAGCTTTTGGAACTTGTAACGCACTATCATCAACATCGCCAGACGCAATAAGTTTAAACGAATAGTTAAGAGTATACATAACTAAGATAAATGAGAGCACTATTATTAAACAAAAAAACTTGACTATACTTTTTTTAATTATTACAAGGTTATTCATACAAATTGACTAATTCCGTTAATGTATCTTTAAATTCTTTCATACATACTTTAAAAGGTTGTGGTTTTGTGAGATCTACATCAGCCATTTTTAAAGTTTCAATTGGTGGATGTGAATCACCTGATGATAAAAACTTAAGATATTTCGCCGTAAAACTTGAATCTGACAAAATCTTATTAACTATATTCACAGCTGCTGTTAGACCTGTAGCATATTGATAAACATAAAATGCTGAATAAAAATGAGGTATTCTACTCCATTCATAACCTAGCTCTGTATCCCTTACTAATGAATCACCATAATATTCTTCATACAATGAATTATATTTATCAGTTAGAATGTCAGCTGTTAAAGGTCTATCGCATTCAACTTCTGTGTGTGCAAAAAGCTCAAATTCAGCAAACATAGTTTGTCTAAACAAAGTGTTTCTAAACATGTCAAGGTAATATGATAAAAGATTTTTCTTTAAATCAGCAGTTGAATTTTTGAGTAAATGCTTTATTAACAACACCTCATTAACTGTACTTGCAATCTCAGCTAGGAAAATTGGATAACTTGCTTTTTCATAACAAACATTATTATTACTAAAATATGAATGCATAGCATGCCCCATCTCATGTGCTATAGTAAACACATCATGAGTAGTGGGTTGATAATTCAATAGCACGACAGGATGTGCATCATAACACCCACTTGAATATGCTCCGCTTCTTTTGTTTTTGGTTTCTTCAACATCTATCCAACCTGATGCTTTTGCCTTAATAAGCAATTCACAATAATTCTCTCCCAATGGGCTTAGGGCTTCAACTACTAATTTGTATGCACTTTCATAATCTAAATTTAACGATGTTTCGTTTACAATTGGCACATACATATCATACATATGCAATTCATCTAGTCCCAAAGCTTTTTTGCGATATTCATTATATTTTCTCAAAACGACAGCGTTCTTTTTTACACTGTCTAAGAGGTTAGAATATACTATTGGTTTTATATGTCGTGATGCTAAAGCATAATCCAAGGCACTCTTATATTTTCGAATTTTGGCCATTGTACAATCTTTCTTTACACTGCCCGTATAAATCGCAGCCAGGGTGTTTTTATGAGAAACAAAAGGAACATAATACTGTAAAAAGGCTTTTTTTCGTACTTCGCGATCATTGTTTTGCAGAAGTAAAGAAAAAAGTCCATGTGATAGTTCTATCTCTTGTCCGTCTGGCAATGTAATATTTCCAAATTCGATGTCCGCATTATCAAACATTGAAAAGGCATGATGATAACCAGTAGTAAAAGATTGAACTAGCGACAAAAGAGCCTCTCCATCTTTTGACAGTATGTGGTATTTGAATAGTATAATGTCTGATAAATATACTGAAAAATCAGCGTAATTTGGATCATCCCTCATTTTTATCAATTCTTTTTTAGAAAAACTAGAAATCATTGGCGTAATAAAAGAAGTCGCAACAGAAAATTCAACTTCTAACGCTTCTACTTTCTGACTCAATGCCTGATATTTCGGATCGCTTGTGTCTTCGTCGCGTCTTAAAAACGCATACACGGCAACTCGCTCTAGCTTACGCATAATATCTGAATTTAATTTTAGAATTTTTAGCGTCTCACCACTGGTGAATTTCTTTTTTTGGAATTCTGGCGTTTTTAATGCCTTTTTGATTTCATCACACATTAACTCCAAATCACTTTCATTTTCAAAAAGTTCGGTTAAATCCCATTTTCTTTCAATGGGCACTTCTGTACGTAATAATGCCATAAATCTCCTAAAGCAGGCAAGGATGAACTATGTGACAAGTATAATCACATATTCTTTCTAAGCATACTATATTTATATTACAATATGAGTAAAAAATAGTCAATGAAATTGATATCAAATTAAAGTCAATCTTGAATGTTGATTTAAAAAAAAATAATTGTCAACTATTTTTTTAGATTATAACACGATTAATTTTTTTAACGCACATGTTGTTTTGTTTATACAATTCCAAAATGCTTTGTGGGGGAATGCCTTTTTAATGATAATCTTGTTAAACAGGGATTTTACTACTTTATAGCACCAAATTAAAAATTTTAAAAAACTTAGAGAATTGGCAAATATGCAGACTAAATAACTAATATTAAATACGAATTTTTCTTGAAAATCAGGATTTTTCGTTATTTCATTATCTTTAAAAGCAGTCACAAAACAAATTTATTCTCCTAAATAGCGAGTTTTTTTACATATTTATTTTTGTTTTTTTTTTACTTTATTAAAACTTTAATATTATACGCCTTTTTTGATAAAAAATATTGAAATTTTCAAAATAAAGTGTTATACTATATAATATCAATATCAAGTCCTAATTTGGAGGCTTCAATGAAAAAGATATTAGAAAAAATAGTTTCCGTAACTTTGGCTTTTATCTCACTTTTATTTGTAATAATGATGTTAGTTGTTATGTTCAACCCTGAATATGCACAAAACATGGACAACTCTCTAGTTAACGTCCTCATTATCATATTTGCTTGCATTTATGCAATTTTGTCTGGAATAAATATAGCACGCGCATTTACTGATTCTGAAAAGATTAACAGTATTCTGCTATTCAAAGGAAAAGATAGTGCAACAAAAGCTTCCATCACCGTTGTAAAAAAGACCGCTAGGGGTGCTACTGCACAAATCGAAGGCGCAAAACTCAAAAAGGCTGTTTTATATGTTGATGAAAATAATGATGTCAGAATGAAAGTTGATCTCAAAATCACTGATGATGATGTAGACAAAATTGTTAATTGTGTCAGAGCAAATATTATTACCACATTTGATGAGGTTTTGGGCTTTAGATTTAAGGCAATTGACTTTAATGTTACAAATTTAAAAAATCCTCAATATAAGCCAAGCCCTGAGCGTGTGAAGGAAGAACAAACTAAATTCCTTAAAGAACAAGCCGAAATTAAAGCTATTGCTGATGCTAAAAATAAAGCAAATGAAGAAATTCAAGAAAAGACATGCTCTGAAGTTGAAACTATAGAAGAAATTTCAACTGAAGCAACACAAGAAATTTTAAGCGAGGGTGAGCCTTCTGTTATATTAACTGCATCACTAGAGGAAGATGACGTAACTCCTCCAGGCGTTGTAACTACTAATGAGGATATCATTGAATCCGAAGATTATGCACTAGAAGATCAATCTATTGAATCCGAAGATTTACCAAATGATCCTGACACAGGTTCAAATGAAAATGTTACTGAAACTGATTCAGTAAACGACTAACTTTGATTGTCTATACACATAATACTACAAATGCGTACATGGAACAAGACTAAGATTAACTACATGTACGCATTACTTTTAAATTTTTTTCATGTTTGATTATGTGGATGAATAAAATTCGAGTGAATTTTACTTTTTATAAATAAAATCCTTTAGCTATGTCATTAGACTAGTTAAAAATAAGGTAGGCCAAATGAGTGATATTAAATCGATTGCATCACGTGTAAAGTATTTACGTGAGGTATTCAATTTATCTTATGAAGAAGTGGCGCGTGCTACGAACACAACTAAAGAACTCTATATATCCGCAGAAAATGGAGAAGTTGATTTTACCTTTAGTTTTTTACAAAAGCTTTCTAAATACTATTCAGTTGATTTAGCTGAGATAATAGCTGGCGATATGCCAACACTTTCTGGGTTTCAAGTGGTTCGAAATGGTGAAGGCATGCCATATGAGAGACGCACAGGTTTTAAGTATTTGCATTTAGCACCTTTATTTAAAAACAAATTAACAGAACCATTTACTGTTACTGCGGAATTTGATGCAAGCGCTATTAACAAATCTATCCCATTATCCTCACATAACGATGATGAGTTTGATTATATATTAGAAGGTTCATTAAAGTTTAAAATTAACAACTATGAAACTATTCTAGGCCCTGGTGATTCTGTTTACTACGATGCCAGACTGCCTCATGGAATGATATCCTACAATGGCGATTGCAAATTCCTTGCGCTCGTTATAAAAAGAAGTGCAGACAGTGGTGAATTAGAAGTACCAGAGAGAGTAGAGATAGGCGAAATTAGTTCCTTTAAAGAACGTGATGCTATCTATAATTCATTTGTAACAACTATCTTAAATGATGCAGGAGAAATCACTAAACTCGATTTTCATCCGCCAAAGAATTTTAATTTTGCATACGATGTAGTAGACGCCATTGCAGCAAAAAATCCTAACAAGCCTGCTATGTTATGGGTTTCAAATGAAAAAACAGAAAAACTATTTACTTTTTCTGAAATGAAGCGCTTGAGCGATAAGTGTGCAAATTTCTTCTTATCCCTAGGCATTCAAAAAGGTGATAAAGTAATGCTAACGCTTAAGCGTTATTACCAATTTTGGCCTGCAATTTTAGCACTTCATAAAATAGGAGCAATTGCTATTCCCGCTACCCATTTGTTAACAAAAAAAGATTTTGAGTATAGATTTAATACGGCCAGCATTACTGCGGCCGTTATAACTACTGATGGGTCTACAATTGAAGAATGCGAGGCCGCGCTTCCTGCATCTCCTACATTAAAAATAAAAATTTCTTCGGGCCCCAATAAGCGAAATGGTTGGTATGATTTTGATGAAGGCGTTGAAAATGCTTCTGAATGTTTAAACAGAATCGAAAATGATATCGATGATACAATGATAATGTATTTTACATCGGGAACTACTGGCTATCCAAAAATAACAGTGCACACATATAAATATCCACTTGGCCATTTTTCAACTGCAAAATTCTGGCATAGAGTAGATCCGGATGGTTTGCATTTTACAATATCGGACACAGGATGGGCCAAATCTGTGTGGGGCAAACTTTATGGACAGTGGCTTTGCGAGGCTTGCATATTTACTTACAACTTTGAAAGGTTTAATGCGGCAGATATTCTTGCCATGTTTGAAAAATATAATATTACTACTTTTTGTGCACCACCTACAATGTATAGGTTCTTCATAAAAGAAAATTTAAGTAATTATAACTTATCTTCTATAAAGAATGCAACCATAGCAGGTGAAGCTCTAAATCCAGAAGTATATGAGCAATTCTATAAAGCTACAGGGCTTAAATTGCGCGAAGGATTTGGACAAACTGAAACCACATTGACTATTTTTAATCAGTTTGAGAGTGAACCCAAACCTGGATCAATGGGCAAGCCATTCACGGCCCAATATGACATAGTCCTGCTAAATCCAGAAGGGTTGCCTGTTAACACTGGTGAAACTGGTGAAATTGCTATTAGAACAGATAAGGGTGTTCCTTATGGAATGTTTAATGGTTACCATCAAAATCCAGATGAAACATTTGATGCCTGGCATGATGGCGTCTATCACACTGGAGATTTAGCCTGGCGCGATGAGGATGGTTATATTTGGTATGTAGGACGCGTAGATGATGTAATAAAATCGTCAGGTTACAGAATTGGACCTTTTGAAGTTGAATCTGTTATCATTGAATTACCATATGTCTTGGAATGTGCTGTTACTGGGGTGCCAGATCCAACACGTGGACAGATAATAAAGGCCACTATCGTATTAACAAATGGCACAACTCCATCAGATGATCTAAAAAAAGAAATTCAAAATTATGTAAAAGATCATACAGCACCTTACAAATACCCTAGGGTTGTTGAATTTGTAGATTCTTTACCTAAAACAATTAGTGGAAAAATAATGAGAAAAGAATTGCGCTGATAAGGGTAGACTATTACATTTTATGTTGCTTGCTACTCACCTCAGATAAAAAAAGCACTCTGGTTTTAACCCGGGTGCTTTTTTTAATACTTAATTAAAATTAAAACCTAATTCTCAACTTCTTCACCTCAATTTAACAACTATTTGAGTATATTTGATAATTTTGTATGTTAAGTAATTTATGCGTTTGCAAGCAATCACAGACTATTTAATATAGTAATTGAGGTTATTTTTGATATACATCCTTTTTAAATTTTCTCTTTTTGAGCAATTCAATTACAAATTTAGAAATCCCTGTTATTGTTTTACCATTAAATGCTTTTAATACATTTATTGTAGCCTTGTACGATACATTGCCAGAACTCATCATAAAAAAGTTTCGAACTGGCATGTAACCTGCCCCTTTCATAGTCATTTTCTTTTGAACTCGCGATGCGTCCTTCGATAAAAGCGAGATACTACTTTTTTTGAAAACATACTTAAACAGTTTCCCAAACCAATTACCTTTTTCTAGTTCATCAACTGTTGTGTTTAGATTGAATGTACCCTTTCTCGGTGGAATATAAACATTTGGAGATCTGCCCAGTAATGCCGCAAATTCTTCATCTGGTATGCTATCAATCTGTTTTATATTATAATAAGAAGCTAATTCCTTAACTCGAGGGTCTATATTTAGCGGTTCTCCTATATAATTTACACTAGCATAAAGTTTTATGTCCCTAGAGGATGATCCAATTAAAATCTGAAACTCACCGGGTTCTACCTGCCAATCGCTTGTTTTAATGTCATAGAAAGCAAATGCTCTTTTATCAAGATCAATTGTAATCGTTTTCTTTTCATTTGCCTCAAGCCCTACTTTTACAAACCCTTTCAATTCTTTTTCTGGTCTAAATATTGTTGTTTCTAAATCTTTAACATATAATTGTACTATTTCCTTTCCAAATCGGCCGCCTGTGTTTTCAATATCAATTGACACAGTCAAAATATCACCATCTTTTATTTCGTTAGCTGACAATCTCAGATTTGAATATTTGAATTTGGTGTATGACAATCCATAACCAAACGGATAGCGTACTTGTTTTTGTGCTGCATCATAGTAGCGATATCCCACATAAATACTCTCTCGGTATTCTGCTAACACATTTCCATAATATTGTGAGGGCAGGTAATCACTCAAATCAACTGGATAAGTCTCGGCTAGTTTTCCAGATGGATTAGTATTACCATAAATAATATCAAATATCGCTTCAGCTTGGGCCTCTCCGCCTAGATACACATTAAGAAGCGCTTTAAATTTCCCAGGATGAGTAATCTTCACAGGTGAACCACCAGATAGGATAACTATAATGTTTTTGTTTACCTCATAAATAGCATCCAACAAAGCTTCATGTTCTGGTGGCATTTTAATATGCGAACGATCAAATGATTCGGCTTCATAATCCTCAGGTAGTCCTATAAACAACAAGACTAACGAATTGTTTGCCGCCTTCTCTACTGCCTCCTCTATTTTGTTATGTGCCCTACTACCCACTTTTTTCTTGTTTACATTTCCAACTTCTAGTTTGTAACCTTCTGCGTAGTCAAATTTAACACCACGCTCAGTTAGTATGTCTGTAAAACTTTTGTTTTCGCGTGGTATAACTTGTGATGATCCTGCCCCTTGGATTCTCATGTGTGAAGCAAGCATTCCTATAACAGCTATCGATTTTTGCATCTCCTGTTTTATAGGAAGAATGTCGTTCTCGTTTTTTAGTAGTACAAAAGACTCAGATGCAATGCGTTTAGCTAGTTTATGATGCTCATCATAATCAGTCTTATAGTCCTTTATGCTTTTGCATTTGCTAATAAGCGTTAAAATCCGCTTAACTACTAAGTCTAATTGCTTGATATCTAACTCTCCACTATTAACAGCGTCAACAATTTTTTTATCATTCTCGCCATTAGAAGATGGCATTTCGATATCAAGGCCAGCTCTTATACCTTCTACTCTATCATTTGTCGCTCCCCAATCAGAAACAACACAACCATTATAACCCCATTTTTGTCTTAAAATGTCGGTTAGTAGCTTCCTACTATCGCTCCCATGTACGCCGTTAACTAAGTTGTAACAACACATTATAGTAGCAGGATTGGCCTTTTTAGTGGCAATTTCAAAAGCAGTGAGATATATTTCATGCAAAGCGCGCTCATCAACTTCCGATGAAGAAATATGTCGGTTTTGCTCTTGGCTGTTGGCGCAGTAATGTTTCAAAGAACCGCCCACACCTGTGCTTTGCAGCCCAATAAGGTATGCAGCACCTAGTTCTCCAGATAACAATGGATCCTCGCTAAAATACTCAAAATTGCGACCGCATAAAGGCGATCGCTTAATATTAACACCTGGACCCAATAATACCTGCACACCCTGGCACAAACTCTCTTCACCTAGGGCCTCACCCATTTTTTTTATGAGTTCAGTGTCCCAAGAACAGGCTGATGTCACGGCAGTTGGAAAACAAGTAGCAGGTATACTCGTTTTTAAAATATTGCCTACTCCGCTTACTTCTAACTCGCGCCTCAAACCATGTGGACCATCAGAAAAGAATATTGAAGGTATGTCTAATCTTTTTATAGGCGTAGATTCCCAAAGATTAACGCCTGAACATAATGCCGATTTCTCTACTATAGAAAGTTTATTAACTAAAGTTTCTATATCTTTGTCTAACATTTAAGCTTACTATCCCTTTTTAAATTTGTGCTCTAATTCCACAATCAATCATAAACCCGTCTTAACTTTCGTCTCTCAACTGATTTTATGTCCTGTGGCGTAACTTTCGCATAAGCACGCGTAGAATTTATCTAGAAATTTAACTAAAATAACATTGATTATCTGCTATTAAACTCAATTTCAAACCACATTACAAATAACGGCCTTGGCTATTGACCCTGTTTTCATGGTATTTAAGTTGCTTTTTCTCAACATATACAATGCTATATTGCTATCATAACTAGTAAGATGTTGAATAAACTATCATATTGCAACTTTTGTCTTATTTATTGTTATCACACCTTATCATATTATTAAGGAATATTTAATTTTCGAGCTCTTTTAGAATTTTTTCTTGTTTTCTGTTTTTGCGTCTTGCTTTTATAATTTTTCCAAGGCCTTTGAAAAACTTGCCATTTATCATATCAATCAAACCAGCCATGGCATTCATTGTAAAAAGTCCACCGCTAGTAGTAGCAAATGCCCTCATCGGGTTTGACAAAAGCATTTCGCCTATGAAGCTTTTCATACTAACAGTTGTCTCGTCTTTAGCTCTAAATATTATTTTAACTCCTAAACTTAATATTCTATATATCAATCTGCCAAACCAGCGTATCCGTGCATCATTAATTGTTGATTCCATTCTTATAGGTTCTGTTAAATATTCACTCGGCGGAATCTTGGCGTTTAGCAATACTTCAAATGCTTCGTTTGACGCAACACCTTTGAAACAAAAATATTCACCAACTGCGCCTGCTAGATAAGGTGACTCGATTTCTGGAGCTTCAATATTAATCGAAGTTTCAACCCTTATATCCTCTACACTAGCCCCTATCATTATCTCATATCGTCCGTTCTCAACCACCCAATCATTTTCTTTAATATCATAATATGCAAATGAACGCTTATCTAATTTGAATTCAACTTCTTTTGTTTCACCAACTTTCAAGTCTACTTTAGCAAATCCTTTAAGCTCTTTTTTTGCACGAAAAACTTTGCTGTTTTTTCGTCCTACATACAATTGCACAACTTCCTTGCCATCAACTTCACCGATGTTTTTTATATTAACAGTCACCGTTATTAGGTCGTCTGGCTTAATTTTATCAGATGATACCTTTATATCTGAATAGTCAAATTTAGTATATGATAAACCAAACCCAAATGGAAAACGAACTTCGACATCTGCTGTATCATAATATCTATAACCTACAAATATACTCTCTCTATATTCAACAGTTGCAGGACCTTGTGGAAAATATTTGAAACAAGGAGTGTCACTCAGTTTAATTGGGAAAGTTTCAGCTAGTTTGCCAGATGGATTAACCTTGCCATAAACTAGATTACAAACCGCAATGCCGCCTGCTTGACCCGGCAAATACATTTGGAGCAATGCCGAAACTCCATTGATCCACGGCATTTCAACTGGCGCACCACCAAACATGATAATAACAATATCTTTGTGCGTGCCTATAAGCGCTTCAATTAATGCATTTTGATTTTTTGGGATTGACAAGTGCCGTCTGTCAAGGCCTTCAGTTTCATGTGGCACGGCTACAAATAATAGTATTTTGTTATCAGTTGAATTAGCAAGTTTTACTGCCTCGCTTATCAAATTTTCATTAATATCATCCGATGGGAATGAATATCCAGCAGCATACTTAAAATCAACTCCAGCAGATACAAACGCATCATATGACGATACCACTTTATGTGGATTAATTTGAGAGCTGCCTCCTCCTTGATATACAGGTGTTTTAAAAACAGTTCCAATTATTGTCAACTGTTCACCCTCTTGCAATGGTAACACCTTATCTTCGTTTTTTAGCAATACCGCACCCTCGCTAGCTACCTTTGCAGCCAACATATGATGCTCTTCTCTATCATATTTAAAATCCTTAGGATCTAGTGAATTAAATTTTAAATTTGCCTTTAGTAATCTCCTAACAACTCGATCCAAATCTTCTATGGCTAATTCACCAGACTCCACCGCATCAACAATGGCAAATACATTCTCAGCAGATCCACCTGGCATTTCTAAGTCAAGACCAGCCTTTAAGGCTTTAACCCTATTAAATATAGCGCCCCAGTCAGTCATTACATAACCTTCAAATCCCCACTCATCGCGTAAAATGTCGGTTAGGATTTTCTTGTCCTCACTTGCGTATTCGCCATTAACCTGGTTGTATGCGCACATCAGAGTAGTCGGTTTTCCTTCTTTTACCGCAGTTTCAAAACTCGCTAAATAAATTTCTCTCAAAGCGCGTTCGTCAATTATTGCATTTATTCTTAATCTATCCGTTTCTTGATTATTGGCTGCATAATGTTTAAGTGATGTCCCTGGTCCCTTGGATTGCAAGCCCTGTATAAAATTTGCAGCCATTTTCCCACTAAGGTATGGGTCTTCAGAATAATATTCAAAATTTCTGCCACACAGTGGAGATCTTTTTATGTTAGCGCCAGGGCCCAGAACAACTGCTAGTTTTTCTTCATATGCTTCTTCTCCGATGGTTGTACCCACTTCTTTTATTAAATCCAAATCCCATGTAGAGGCCATTGTCACAGCTGGTGGGAAGCAAGTTGCTTTTATGCTATCATTTATACCCAAATGATCACCTGACATTGCTTGTTTTCTAAGCCCATGTGGGCCATCTGAAACCATGTATGGACTAATGCCATGCTTTTTTAATCCGCGTGTAAACCAGAAGTTTCTTCCCGCACAAAGTAAGGCTTTTTCTGAAACAGAAAGCCTACCTATAAGTTCTTCTACTTTATCATTTATTTTATCCATCACTTTAACCTTTTATTTCGTTATTTTTGACTAACATAAAATTTTACAGAAATAATTGTTAACACAAATTAACTATATCTGAATGAAAAATTTTTATTTTATTTATACACAATTATACCAAATCAACACATTATTTTCAATACTTATTTGAATATTTCTTAAAAAATATGCCGGATGTAAATATTTAATTTAAACTCTGTAAATTTTTGAGGCGCATTTAAAATCGAAGGACATTAATTTGATCGATAAATGACTATGTCGCCAAAAGCCTAACTAAAATTAAAAAACATAGCTCTTATTGTATGGTTGCAATTTAGTTAGGGCCAAATCAAGAAAATTTTGTATCTTTTTGTTTTTAGCCTGAATTCCGCTTTTTTTTGCGTATACACAGATTTCCTAACATATAACGTCACTTGTATGTTTTTAATCATTCTCTATCTTAATATTTTCATAGACCTTATTTTGCAAATCAAAAATTTCA
>JAIRKT010000073.1 GCA_031259965.1 Christensenellaceae bacterium
TATCATATTGCAATTCAATATGCAAGTATTTTGAATAAAAATTTGATTTATTTTAATGAAATCGTAAATTATTAATTTGAATTTGGTTGCATAGTGCCTAAATGTGCGGAAATTAGGAAAATAGGCATACTATAGATTTTGTATTATTCACATCCTTATTAACCATAATTCTCCAAAATTTAAAAGTTTAAATCTACTCAGATCAACTTGTTATGATTTTCAAAACATATGTAAAACTTCTTCAAAATTATATAACATAGCGCATATTATCCGCCTACTGTAAATACTTTTTTGAAATATCCCCAAACTATTTCATAATCTTTTTCTCTATCACAGACCTCAAATGGCGGATAGAATTTCATTATTGTTTTTTTTATCTCAACACCCTGCGAATCATCCTCTATCACAAAATCGATACTATCCCTCAATCTCAACCTTTTAATGTTATCCCATTGATCTCTTTCACTTGCTGGAATTCCAACACCGGACGAATTGCTATTAATTGTATAAACTATTCTCCCATTTTGATCATACCAGGTATTATCTTCATTTTTCTTAAGTGTTTTAAATTGGAATCTATAAATGATTTTCAACTGCTCGAGAGTTAAACCAAGTGCCATGCTTGTTAAAACGTCAATTTCAACCAGTGCCTGGCGCCTTTCAAAATCGCTTCTTAAAGGTGCATTAGATATCCATTCTTTAGTTACTCTAAACTTATCTGGATTCAATCGCTTATCTACTTTGGCCCATTTAATTTTGAAATATTTGCTATTGTAATTTGATTCCCAAAAGGAAGCATAATGATTAGTTATACAATTTAACATAAGTGCTCTTCCGATAATTGCGTCATTGTATTTGCTGTCAATAACTGGAATTGTGTCCATATTGCATAATAATTCTTTGAAATCTATAAACTTTGCAAAAAAGTCAAATGGTAGTGAGGCAAAACAACCAAGTGAAATTAATAGATCCTTTTTCTTATAAAATTCAATTGCAAATGATGGATTTGTGTGCATCATTGATGGCAAAATCATACATGCCACCAATCTTCTTTCGCTATCAGAGGTTAAATCATCGCGCACAAGCAATTTTTCAGAAATTCGTGGTAAATTTTTTAACGCACTAGGAGTTGTGCCCATTATTCTTCTGTTTTCAATTTCATTTTCTAACATTTCTTTTGAACATTTTAATTTATATACGACTCTAGGTAAATAATCATCTGGGATTGTAGTTAAATCTACACAATCATAATCACGATTGGTCTTAAAGTCATTACGTGCTGTCTTAAACATTGGATTTGCAACACCTATTTGCGTTTTATACAGGATCACATCATCTGGTGATTTTGGAATCCACACATGTCGCTCAATAAACTCATTTTCATTTAAATCTCGATCATTAAACAAACGATACCATGTTGTTGTTTTGTTATGTTGGATTACTGTTTTGTAATTTCCAAACAGACCTAAAACATCAATGATCGTACTATTGTATATAGGAGGTAATCTTACCTCCCTCCAGCTTTTTGCTGATTGACACATGCTTCCTATGGTTTTTAACTCGTTTTTTCCTATTCTTACAACTCTATCAAATGTTCCATTTTGTTCAGCTAACATTTTTTCTTCTGTTGTCATATTCTTATAATTATAAAAATTTTCATAACAATTTTCAATTAATTTTGGCGTATTCAAATTGCTTATTGACTCAAAATTTACATCTGTAGATTTAGCAAAAATATTCATGCTAAATTGTTTATCATAATAAATTTCAGGAAATTCATCTTTTACATTTTCAAACTGAAAATAATAGCACAAACTGGTATATATTTTCTCATAAATTGGAATGCTGTTGATATCAAAAAATAAGTCTGGTAAAAACATTGCACCAACACCTGCTTCATTTATATAATCTAACACACGAATCAAAAAATGCTTATTTGTAGGCACTTTATCTTTGAATGTAGGAAGCGGTATGCATTCCGCTGTAATATTTTTTATTTTCATAGTGTTGTAATATTCATTAACAAATCTGGAATACTTTGCACTGTCTTTTGAAAATTCACTTTTAACCACTGAAAGTTCTTCAGCTGTATATCTTTGCACATGATATATAGGATTAAAATTTGATAGTATCAATCTTTCACTCAAAGGTTGATCTTCCCATGGAGGATCACACACTATCAAGTCAAATCCACCATTTTTAAAAATAATATCTGCAAATTCTAATTCCCAATGAAAAAATTTAAAAGCTTTAACAACTTCTTGTATTATCTCTGAAATATTTAACCAGGATTTGTTCTTCTTTTTTTTGTTTTCATATTTGCTTGTTTTCTTAATAGTTTCTCCGACTGGACTTTCAATTCCCAATATTAATTTAATGTGTGATATATACTCTTGTTCAGTAGGATACACGTCATATTTATCCAATGGCCAACACCATAAAGCACACCAATAGTCCATAATACATTTTAGCTTTTTATATGGCGTATTAAATAAACCACTTTCATTTGATATTTGAGAATTTTCACACATTTCATGGATCAGTTTGTTCTGTTCTGCCTCACTTATACAATAGTCATTTTCAGATCTTCCAAAAACAGGCATGTCACACAGCAGTTTATTGTGATTTTCTAACGCATTTATATGTGCCTCTAAAAGGGCATCTATTTCATTGGAAATTATAAAGAGCTCTTTTATTTCATTATCGGTATATTCTCCATCCATGCTCTCAGCTAAATCTTCAATTTTTTGAATGGTTTTGTTATCAGCTATAGATTCAAAAGAATTATTATAAATACCTAGCATTCCATAATATAAAAATAAGAACGCATATAACTCGTCATTTTTTCGCAAGCGTCCTTTTTTTAATGTTACTTGATTAGGCATCGGATAATGCAGATAATTTCGCCTATCCTGTCTAAGCGAATTAGCACTAATTACTGCCATTTGTGCGCCAGCTATTGAATTAGCGTTAAAAAACTTATCTTTAAATCCAGTCATATAGCCAAAATCAAAAATTGTATTGAAAGCAATTGCCTTTTTCGCTAGCTCTCGATTGTTGGCATCAAAATCAATTCCATATACATTTTTTTTAGTTATAAAAGCCTTCACCCGTCGTAATTCATCAAATAGCTTATCATCAGCTATAATATCATTTAACTCTTCCTGTTTTTTTATTAAATATGCATTTGCAATTTGATTTACTGCTTCATTTATTAATGAACCTGCTCCTACTGCTGGATCAAATATAGTTAAATTTAATATTTCATCGGCGCTTTTGTTTTTTAATAACTTTTTGAGTGCATATTTTATTAGTGTTTCTCGGTATTGCTTGGGCATAAAATATGAAGTTGATTGATCTAAGGTTCTTATTGTAGGCCTAAAAATAAATTGATAGGGATCATGTTTTATTATCTGACCACGTCTAGAAACCTGTTCACTTTGTTTGTATTTAGAGAATTCCTCACCGTTAACAAAATATCCTGCTGTGTCTGGGCTAACTTTGTCAGTAGATGCCTTAACTTCATACACTGTTTCTTTTGAAACAAAACCTTCATACAATAAAAATGATTCGAATGCATCAGTAATGTCCTCTATGTGCAATTTTGTAAAATCAATAATAAATTCGATATTTCCCTCTTTGTCTCTTATTATGGTTAGTTTCTCGAAAATTCTTTTTATTGTATCATTTCTTATGATTAGATTCTTTAAGGATGCTCGAAATGGCTCGCTTCTGCCTTCCCCAACTGCATTGAAATACTTTCTTGAATTGCTAGTATATGATAAATCTCCAATTTCAACTCGGTTCTCTTTGCTCAAAAGAAATCCATTATGAAGTAATTCAAAATTGTCATTAATAATAGAATTAAGAGAATTTTCAGATTGAAACATAGTTAACTCATTATTACACAAAAATTCTTTTATTTGAGCAATAGAATAAGCTGAATTTAGTAATTTCTCTTGTTTTGCAAGATTTTTGTATTCCTCATTGGATTCTATATAAAGACATATCAAAAGTTCATAGAGATAATTCAGTGCAAAATTAACTATACGCCTGGAATCTGCAAATTCCAAATCATTATAATTTTCTTTCATTTCATTAAAAAAAGTCTTTATTTTATCATCGTTCCCCTGCATGATATTCCATACTATTTCATCACCTAATATTTCTACTATATCTCTTAGGACATGTCTAAATTTTTGTGGAAATTCCTTAGCGTGTTTTTTTGAATTACAATCAAGCGTGTCTAGTAAAGAATTTTCGTATATTGGATTTAATTGCTCATGATGCAATAGTACAGTGAAAACTTTAAAGGTTGATTCCTGCATGTTATTAAATATTTCTGTAGCGTCAAAAGAAATATAATGTCTATCATGCCATTTGTTACGATCAAAAAGATATATTGTATTTAGTGATGTAAATATTAAAAACCTCGGAGCGTATGATTCTCTAAATATTTTGTTAATCATTTCCTCAATAGTGTATTTTGAAGAATAACGTGCCTCCCTGTGTGAATCTATGTGTTCTATTTTTTTTGAATCAAATATGTAGCCCTTTAAAACATCAAAACAAGGATTATCCGCAGTTTCTGGATCTACTAACAACCACCATACCCCATTCACATAATCCATACTATAAAAAACAGGGACTTTTGTACCATCCGAAACAGGTATTATACTCTCCTGCCCTGTTCTGTAACCATGTGAATACTCTAAAGATATTAAATAGCTTTTTGCTAACTCTCGTATGATTTTGCGCTTTTTTATTTTATTATGTGTTCTTAGATACTCTTCTTTAATCTGAAAAAAGGATTGTGCATTTGCATATAAATTTAGCCAAGGTGCTCTTGCTTTTCTTTTCCTTACAGAAGTTTTTGTCCATTTGAGTAATGAATTTTTTAAATCATCCTCGAATGCTGTTTTTAAATAATAATCTGTAAAGTATCCAACATTGTTAATTCCTCTTAGGTCTAAACTCACACTTTTTCTCCTAAATTTTTGTTAAATTTCTTTTAACTTTAATTAGTAACATAAAAAGATATTTTTTTTGAAATTTATTATGTTAATAAATATTAGTTAGCTTCTTTAATATTTTGTTTGTAAAACGTTACAATTAAGCATCAGTATTTCATTGCAACTCACTTTAACAGCATACACGACCCTTTGTTGTTTAATTTGCAATTGTAGTTGACATCTATCTAACTGAGCCTTGCTATGTTTTTGGGGGAAGCTGCTCTTTTTCTTTAACTAAAATGCCTTGCTAGTTTTATATTCTAACAAACAATATATCATATGATGTTCTGCCATAATCGGTTATATTTGCGCCTCTTTTTTGTACATAAAAGGCTTTTCCCTACGTTTGCATTCTACAGTTTACATATTATATGCATTGAATATATTTAAAACATAAATCACGGGAATTTCAAACTATCTAACCTACGCAATTAATTTTGAGATGTAGCTTTTTCAAGTATTACATTCTTATTCGCTGCTCTACAATTGCTAATTAAATTATATCAACTTTTTTAAGTTTTTGCAAAATCTTTGTTGACATTATTATATACTGTAGGTTTGTTAAACGTTTTCAGCATATTTCGTGCATTGATATTTATAAATTTTGCCAGATTCTTTTCCTAGTTAACCTTTAGTTAAATTGTCAATTAAAATTTGGAGTGCATTTGACGTTCGCTTTTTTCCAAAACCAGTCGTCTACAACTTTTTTAATAGCATCTCTTAGTGTATAACAACTTATATCTGATTGCGCTATTATATTTGCTTGATCTATTATATTTCCATCATTTGATTTAACTATCACCCTTCCAACTACATCACCTTTACTTATCGGTGCTCTAAGTATGGTTGGCATCTCAAAATCAACTTCAAAATGTGCACTATCTCCCTTCTTTCTTAAATAACTTATAGTTTTATCCGCTTTTAGTTCTATTCTCTCCGCTCTCCCTCTTTTAACTTCAATAGTATTCTCGATCATATCGTGCTCGTTTATTATAATCTCTCTAATATAATTTGCGAAGCCATAATCAAAGAGAAATGATACCTCTTTAAATCTGAGTTTGCTGTCAGATGCACCCATAACAGTTCCTATAACCCTCATATTTCCTCTTTGTGCTGTAGCTGATAAACAAAACCCAGCTGTGTTTGTGAATCCAGTTTTTCCACCATCACAACCCTTATAATACCTCACTAATTTGTTTGTGTTTACTAATTCAGTAATTGTCCCATCTGGATGAGTATAATTTTCCATTTGTATTCTACTATACTCTAGATATTTGTTGTGCTTTATTAACTCACGCATCATTATTGTAACATTTCTAGCAGTACTATACTGATTCTCGTCTGGTAAACCTGTAACATTTGTAAAATGTGTATCAGTCATGCCCATTTCTTCTGCTTTTTGATTCATCAGCTTTACAAAAAACATCTCAGATCCTGCAATTGCTTCTGCAATTGCTACTGATGCATCATTTGCGCTAATTATTATTATGCCCTTAATTAATTCTTCTATAGTATACTCCTGCCCAGATTTAATATACATTTGTGATCCGCCCATACCAGATGCATTTTCACTTACACATTGTTTTTGATCTAAATACAATTCGCCTTTTTCGATCATATCAAATGTTAACAAAAGCGTCATTATTTTAACCATACTAGCTATTTCCGCTCTTTCATCCGCATTGCGCTCATATAAAACAATTCCATTATCAAAATCAATTAAACAGGCGCTTTTCCCAATTCTAATACTCTCATTTGGTTTCTTTTTATGGGCCTCTGCACTAGCAATAAGGTTGCTACTTAATAGTAACAATAGCATTAATAGTAGCGAAAAAATTATTGTCGATATTTTTTTCATAAACACCTCCTTCTTTTACTTTTTGCAAAAACTAGAAATTTATGCATAAATTGCAGTAAAAAGTAGTACATTTAATGTCCAAACCGCCATATTAAATACTAGTGAATATAAAATGTTCTTTTTGAAACAGCCAAAATATCTACGTAATTCACACATATGAATTGATTTTCTGCTTTGCTTTGCATTATATGATCTCTCAAGATATACATCATTTAATGCTTTACAAACAAGAATAAAATTAACTGTTAATATAGGAATTAGGTATAATAATGCATTCATCACGCCGTGAAAAATGTTATCTCTAAATAAATGTAACATACTTGCAATCGTTATGTGTGAAATAATAAAAATGCCACCATACCCAGCTATATAGAAGAGTATATAATTTATGCTAGTCAAAATAATAGGAATGTAGATTATTAATGTATATGAGATAAGGGCTGTTATGCTCAGTATATAGTTAAAATCGCTATTTGATATTTGTGATATAATTGGATTATATGCTCTAGCTGATTTTGAATTTATTAGTGCTAAAAAAAATGCAATTATCAAGGAGATAAAACAACATACATAATGTCTGCGATTGCTGTTTACTATCTTTTTTGCGCTTTTGACATTAGTTTTAATTTTAAATAAAATCTGATTCTTTATTGAATACAACCATTTGATCATGTATAAATTATATTTTCTTCTTCTTCGTTTATTCGTTATCATGAAAAATGGCGCATTATTATGCGCCATAAAACACTAAAATTATACCAAAATTTTATTACTATTATTTTTGTTATACCATCGCTTTGCCAAAATCACTAGCAAGCTCAGATCCATCTTCTGCTGATTGCACGATTAAGGTATCAACTATTGTTAACCCATTTTCTGTTGCGCTATCAACCCAACTACGCATCCACTGTCCATCGCCCCAGTCATATGAGCCAAATAGATAAACTGACTTTCCAACAATTAATGGTTCAAGTTGAATATAAAATGGTTCAAATTCACTATCTTCTAAAACCTCATCGCCCATTGCTGGACAGCCTAATACTATTTTCTTGTATTCTGCAATTGCCGTGACATTTGCGTCACAAACATTTATCAGATCAGCACAACCACCTGCACCTTTAACACCACTAGCAATAGCATTAGCTAATGCTTCAGTATTACCAGTTCCAGACCAATATACTATTGCAATATCTTTGCACATTTTGGAGTTCCTCCGTTTAAAATATGTTTTAAATTAGTTTTGTGTTATTCTATTTTTTTAATTTTAGCAGTGCTTGTTACAATTGCTTGTTTCAAAGCTTTAAATTAGTTATAAATAACATGGTTAGCAATTGCTAACTATTTAATTATATTACTAATATGTTTTCCTGTCAATTAATTATATTATGGAATTACAATATTATGCTTCAAATCCCCAATAAATTTAAAAAATTTTTGAAAGTTAATTACAGCTACAATACAAACTTCTTGGTTTTGTAGATATACAGTTGTTTTGTTGCAGTTAATGGTACTAAAATAGATTCTGCTTTACGGAGTGCATTAATTATACGAAATTTTTTATTATTTTTTTTGTTTCTGCAATTGTAGTGACTTCATGCATGATTGTATCGCCAAAAGTATTTTGAACAATAAAACGCCTCTAATAATTCTAAACTTTAATCATAAAAGCCAATAAAACACAAGTTTTTTTGATTTAATTCTAACAAAAAAACAAATTTATAATGAGTAATATGTTTTTGGCAAAATAGTCATATATTAATCCTGATCATCACAATCTAATGAATCAAAATCTATAACTGGCAGGGTATTAACTATTTCCATAGTTTTTACACTAAGAGATATAACTGACAACACTAATTTGAGTATGTACTTAGGATCACTGACTTCATCACACCATTTGTTTGGATCCATAACAATACCACTTTTTTCATCTGCCGTTATCTGATATTCATTCATTATATGTTCAATAGCACTTCTGCCATTTAAAATGTATTTATATGCTATAGGTGGAATATTTTTAATTAAAATATTATTGTTGAACGCAATAACAGTTTTGTCATTTTTGTTTGGAAAATACATTTTTTCAACTC
>JAIRKT010000085.1 GCA_031259965.1 Christensenellaceae bacterium
GGTGGCTTGACAATTAGAACTATAGGAATGGTAAGGGCTAAATCAGAAATATTTGCTAAGAATCTTATATACAACATTATGAGATACATTTATTTAAGGACACATGATGATTCATCTAAAAAAACAGGATAATTATGCCTAAAAATAGCAAAATTAACAAAAAAAATATATAAAACCAAATAAAATGTATGCAAAAATAGGATAAAATTGAAATTTCACAAGAAACAAAAGCAAAAAAAATGACAAATTGAAATTTTTAACATTAAAAAATGACAAAGAAACAAATGTAAAAAATTATTAGAGATTTTTAACTCCTAAAAACGAGGTTTTTGGTTGTCCCCCTTTAATGTTAATATTGCTCATTTCCAAATTTTCCAGAAAACCATATTAAGAGCAAATGAGTATTAAATTGAAAATAAATTAAATTGACATAGCAAAATATATTTGATATAATATATTTATGAAAACTGGTATTACGATATTTGCTTTATTAATTCTAGTATTTTGTACAATTCTGTCATTAATTAAAACAAGAGGGAGTAATAAATTTGTTCCTCAAAGTCAAATTAATAATTTGCATTTAATTACAATTGACAATGATTTAACTATGTTTAAAGAGTATAAATATATTTAATTAACATAGAAAGCCTTTGTCTGTAGTAAATAATATCGTTATAATTTTGTTCTCTATAATGCTCAGTTTTTTAGTATTCAAGTTATCAAAGATGCGAGCAGTTATTAATGAATTTGCTAATTTTAATGATATCATATATCCTAGACATACTTTAGTTTATAAAAACTCATAAAAGCTGCAATTTTTTGAAACTTTGTTTTAACTAATAACTATGTGGCAATCTAAAATTCACTAATTACTTAAACTGTGGAAAGGAAATAATTTTAATTCCAAATTTCAGAAAAATGCGGACATGGCGGAATTGGCAGACGCGTTAGATTCAGGTTCTAATGATTGAAAAATCTTGCAGGTTCAACTCCTGTTGTCCGCACCATATAGATTAAGCATTAAGTCTTATTTGGGCCTGATGCTTTTTTATGCTTAACACACAAGATACATGGTGGAATAAAGCATAAAAGAGCCACTCATGCAGGTAAAGGCGGTTTGACGAGCTTTCAACGCACATAAAAATGTCTACGTTTTGATAGTCGCCCAAAATCCAAGTTTTGATTTCAAGAGTTTTGTTTTTAGCAAAAAACAAAAAACAGGTGTCCATGCGGATGGTAAAATAAAGGCTCGATAATTTCTCAGTTTATTGCAGAAATATATATGAGAGAAATTAGAGTTAGACTTGATTTGGATTCATTTTGCAAAAAACTTAAACACACGGAAATTTTAGGGCAGATAAGACAATACATAAAAAAAAAAGATTTTTTACCATCCTTAACAAAAACACAAAGAGAAATATTAGAAGCAATAAATCAAGTATATAAACTGATTCAGCACATTTATAAAAACGGGGATTAGGGATTGTCAACAACTATAGTGAACTTCGTAATACAGTTATATTAACTTGAGTGTTAATAATACAAATATAAGTGAAAAAAAATAGAAAAAAATTTAAGGAATTTTTTGGAATTTATATTCTAGCAAATTCATTATTATATGACAGGTTTAACACATGAGAGCTTCATCAGTTTACAAAATAATCTAAATATGTTATAATCAATCTATGATTAATGAGTTATTTAAAAAACGTAGATCTATTCGCAAATATGATCCAAGTAAAATTGTATCAGATGATTTAATTAAACAGTTGCTCGAAGCAGGCATGTGTGCCCCATCTGCTTGCAACACTAGACCATGGGAATTTATTGTGATTAAGAATGATGAACTCATTCATAAGATAACAGAGATTCACCCATACACGCAGATGATTAAAACCTCACAATGCGCTATTATTGTTGTTGGCCTTCCTAATAATCAAGTTAATTTACCAGGTGCTAATATGTGGCCTCAGGATTGTGCAGCTGCAACTGAAAATATTTTACTACAAGCCACAGAATTTAATCTTGGTAGTTGCTGGTGTGGTATTTATCCAACGGATAGAGTTGCAAAATTTCAATCCCTGTTAGACTTACCATCCCATAAAATACCTTTTAACGTTATTGCAATAGGATATACTGCGGAAAAGTTTGGATCTCGTGGGTTTTATGAGGAGAGTAAAGTTAAATGGCTTAAATAATACCCAGTAAAATTATTTTTAATTCTTGCCATTTAAATAGTTGCGTTTGCATGTAAAACCTGCTGTATTTTTCTTCATTTTAATATTTGCCTAATAAATTAATTCAATTTGTCAGCAAAGTTTATAAAACAAGGCAAGCTGATTGTAAATAAGCGATTTATTAACCTGGAATTTGCAAAAAACAATTTTGCAAAGCAAACGAATCATTAATACTGATTATCAGATTCTAAGTAAAACTAACAGTTAAAACTTCTAAATCACAATCATCAATTTTAATACTTATATTTGATAACTAAAAAAAAGGAAAAATTTAACTTTATATTGATTTTGTGTATTTAATGTGATATAATAATTGTAATAGGAATTTGTTTTAGTTATATTGATTTAAAATACATAGAAATATATACTTTTATTTGTAACTAAAAAATCCTGTAAACAATATAATTCTAATTTCTAATATACGGAGAAATAATGAACAATTCTAATAATGATAATCTTAATTATCGACGTGGTCCTACGTATAAATCGACAAACGAGTCAATTGATTCGCAACGAATTTATCACAGTTTTTTAGATGATATTTTCCCTGAGGACAGGGCTAATATGCAAGAACCTGTCAAAAAGGTTGAGAGCAAACTTTATGTGCCGCGTGAAGTTGTGATAGCACCTAAAGAAAGTGAAATAAGAATTGATAAGGAGCGAGAGGCTATTAAAGACAAGCCTCAACCACCTCAAAAGCGATCAAAAAAGGAGTTTAAGAGATCAGCCATAAAGAAAATACTTATTTTGATTTGTACAATTATTTCGGTACTTGCGCCCATAATCAATTACGCATTTAGGCTGGGCTATGTATATATTGATAATGAGGTTTATGAAGGATTCTCTGAACTTCTATTCTATATTATGATACTTGTTGCATTTGTATCAATTCTCTATGCAATTAGAGCTTTTTTAAATCCTAAAAAAATACCAATTATTGTGACCATGATATTTATATTATTCTCAGTGTTCGGTATTTTCTTTAATGTTGTTAATTATGTAACATCAACTATTGCATATCCAGAAACAGCTGTATTGCATTTAAAAGCTTATTTTCCATATGTTATTGCATTACTAGGAGTACCTCTCCTACTATTTGTATTTCCTCTTATACAGAAAAAAAAGCGGAATATTATTGCCGCGATAGTAGGTGTGGTTTTTGTGGCCGCGATGGCAGTACCAATCGTTTCAACCTATCCATTAACATTTAAATTCATGTCTGATCCAGTAGTATTTGACGTAGGCGGTGGTTATTATTCCGTAGTCTTTGGTGTCAATGCTAATTCACAGGGGTTTGTTGAATATAAATATAACAATATTGAATACAAATTATATTCATTAAATGATGGTGAAAAGAAAATTGACACAATACATGCTATAAAAGTTCCAAGAGAGCATTTAGAGAACAATAAATATTCTGTAGGATCGACGAAAGTTATAACTAAGCTAGCCTATGGCGGCAAATTAGGAAACACCATAAATTCGAAAGTATATTCCTTTGAGGGTGAACGAAAAACAGGTGATCTCACAATGACAGTTGTGTCAGATTGGCACTACAAAATAGACCTATTAGAAAAAGCAGTCAATTATCTAGAAAATCCTGATTTGATTTTAATAGTGGGTGATTATGCCGATTTTTACGTTGATAAATCGCAAATTATCACTTATATGCTTGTAGGTGCTGCAAAAATTTCTAAAAGCGTAAAACCTGTCATTTATGTTCGTGGTAATCATGAAGCACGCTTTGACTCAATTGTGCAGAACATTCCAGAACTTTTGGGGTTGGACAACTTCTATTATCAAGTTGAACGTGGCGATTATCTATTCACAGTGCTCGATTCTGGCGAATCAGAACATGATGATCATTGGCAGCATAAGGGTTTTAACGCATATAGACAGTATCTAACACAAGAGTTAGATTGGTTTAGATCTTTACCTGTTGTAGAGGATAAATACAATATTGTATTGTCTCATGACTTTAATTATGCAGAACCTGAAGATATTAAAGCTGATTTTAGGACTGCAATGGAATCTTTTAACGCGAGTATGGAAATTAGTGGTCACTGGCATCGATATGTGTTAGATCAAGTTTCTGTGCCTGATGGCTTAGATTATTATGAGTTTGTTGACGGAGGTTTAGATATAGATCAACCAGACTCTGTATTAAATGTTTTTTACGTTAAAAAATACGAATTTTTTGGTTCACAAATAAAATTCCAGGGTGATAATGTTTACTTTAAAACTGTGAGCGACAAAGGAACTGTAGTACTTAACGAAACGAGAACAAAAGTACCACAAGAAAAACCTGAAGAACAAGCATAATTAAAATAAACCAATATCTTGTTTAAGTTGTTCATATGAACTAATTAGTTCAACAACTAATATAATTAGTGAGTAACTCCTTTTGTTTAATTTATAAAAAGATTCTGGCGATAGTCGGGATCTTTTTTGTTGTTATAACATTAAGCAATGTTTAATCTCTTATTATACATAAAAATGTGATGATTATATGAAATGTAATCTGGAGTGGTTTTGATAGTTTAATTCGTATGACAAGTGACATAAAATAATCAATAAATGATAATAATGCTGGTATAAAAACATATACATTCATTGTATACAGAGCATACAAGAATTCCTATGTAATTAATTTAGAGAAATAAAATTAGCATTATACTAGGCACATTCTACAATAGTTACATAATAATCAAAGGTATGGTGCGTGTTAAAATGAATATTTTAGAATTTTTAAAATTTTTGTGTAAACTGTGGATTAATTCATAATTCACGATTTTTTTTGAAATAAGATTCTTAGAAATTTTTTGTGTTTAAAATGCAACTTAAAACAGAATAAAAATTAAATGTTATTTACCATTCAATTGTTACGAATTTTGTTCTTTTTGACAAATCGGTAATTTTCATTATAAATCGCGTTGAAAACTTAAACTTTTTAAAGCTTGTAAATTCATCAAAGAATTTAGAGCACTTAACATTTTTTATAGTTTTAGACCATGATAAAATTTCTTGTTCATTATTCACCCAAAATTTCATTTCTGAATTGGAGTTTCCAGTTTTCCTCACTATTTTGTTTGCATAATCAACACCTTTTTGTGAACATGCATCAAAATAAAGGAATCCAGTTTTAAAATGTTTACTGATCATATTATACAATTCAATTATTTCAGAATGTGCAAAGTAAAAGAAAATGCCTTCAGCGATTATTAGTATGGGCACATTTGAAGGAACAGAAACATCATTGAACCAAGTATAATCAAACATTGACTTTGAGATATTTTTACTATTGTTGCAACTTGGGATAAATTTTTCTCTGTATTTAATAACTTCAGGCAGATCTAAGTTATACCAAAGCACACTTCCATTGTTGATTCTAGAAAATGTATCATCCAATCCTGCGCCCAAATTTACAACAACACCATTTGGAAAATCCTTTAAGTAGTTTTTTACGAATTGATCATTTCGGTAAGATCTGATTAGGCAAGTAGATGTGGTATATTCACCGCCATAAGATTTTGTAAGTTTTGAAAAATCATAATCAACATTATTACAAATATACTCTGCAGTATGATCTTGTAAAATTTCTGGGAATTTATTACTTGCAATCATTCTGCCATATAATGGCAAAAACATAGTTGAAGGAACATTATCGTTAGTTAAAAGATCGTCATCGTTGTTAATAATTCTAGACATATGGCCACCTGAATTAATATTAAAATTTATATGAATACTAGTAGCTATAGAAAGCTGAATAATATGAGAACACAACAAATTTTAATTCTAAATTTTAATATATAAAATATATCACAAGTATCTCTATTTCACAAAGAATTGCAATTGAAAATTTTATTAATTAAAGGAATTTTTTTATATCATTGCTCAAAATACAAAATCAAACAATTGTTGTTAAATGTGGAAGTGTTATACAACAACATTCACATGAAATATATACATAGGATTTTTAATTGACAAAAATTCAAAAATTTGATATTATATTAAGACTCAAGTTAGTTAGCTGGTTTATTTTAGTTAATATTAACAAAAAGTACCATCACAATTTGTTTAACAATGCGGTCGTGGCGAAACTGGCAGACGCGTACGTTTGAGGGGCGTATGGTAATACCATATGGGTTCAAGTCCCATCGTCCGCACCAATTCAACTCACATTTGTTTGATCCAAATGTGAGTTTTGTTTTATAAATAACTCAACATAAATTTTTGGAGCGTGTTAAGACTATGTTAAGACCAAAGTTTTGTTATGCCCCTTATCAATATAAGGCCTGCAAAAATAACTCAGGGAAATTTCGGTTTTTTAAGAAGAATGTTTTTGTTCATTTTAATTTTTAAAAATTCTTAGCACTGAATTTTTTAAATATCCATAATAGTTAAAAATAAATCAGATAATGTATTAAATTTTGAGTTAAGTTATTAAATACTAGATGATTTGGTGTTGTATTAAACAATTAGTTACCTGCAAACATGTATTATATAATTGACACAATTTGTGCCAAAGTGCGTTGTGTATAGAGTATATCACTTTTTCGTGTAAATATATCCTAATTAAGTTGTATTTCAACTGACATAGGTCCCTTCTTTCTGTAGCTTTTCATCCTCTCCTTATGCTTTCCTTGGGCGAAGTGAGAGCCAGTTTCGTAGCTTGTTGCTCACCCACTGGCTCTCCTTGACTTGTCAACTATATACTA
>JAIRKT010000112.1 GCA_031259965.1 Christensenellaceae bacterium
AAAGGAAAAAGAAAAGATATTATGCCAACGCTTAGTAAAACGCAAATAAGCATTTTAGAAGCAATTGAAGTATCTTATAAATAAGTATACACTTTTAAATTTGGGGGGATTTAGGATCATAACAATGAAAATACCATTTTTTTTGACTAGATACAACTTGTATGCCATGGATATGCTGAATATGATATAAAGTATTAACACAGATTATCACAACAAAATAGCACATAATAAAATGCTTTTTTTAGAAAAAACTTATCAATTTTAGACTAATAGAAAATAATTGAGTATTTTTTATGCAAAGCTCGTGTTCAATTAAGTTTTTTTTTGATCCGCAGATTATCAACGTATAGAAAAAAACGACATTATCCAATGGAAAAAAGCCTAAAAATGACTGTAAATCTGATTTTTTTTTGAAATTTCAATAATTTGCTTGTGAAAAAGAATACATTCGCAGAGGTGCGAACGGTTAAAGAATTTCTAAAGCAAAGCATTGATGTGATACATAGTCAACTAAGAGCAAGAATCGATGAGATACCATATCTCACTGATGAAGAGAAAACTGAGAAATACAATGAGCTCGTAGATCCAATGGAGTCCTCAAAAGCCCAAATAGAAAACACTGATACAAACGTAATCATAACCCTAGATGGTATTTATTATGAGGCAGGATCTAAATATTCATTTAAAGATGCACTCCGCATAGTAGATGAAGTAATGGGGAATGATGATAATTTGGATGCAAAAAAAAAATTAAAAGAAAGACTTTGTTTAAGAAAGAGCACAAAAATCTGGAACAAATCTAACAAATAAACTTATAAACGTATTGTACAACACCAACGCTAATTTTGGTGCCAAATGTAGTAAAGTATTTTGGTTTGGATATAAGAAAACGGTTTTAGTTGATATGGGATCAGGATTAATCATTGATGTTTTAATAACATCTGCCAGTGTGGCAGATAGCAAAGCGGCAGAGTCAATATTACCTAATTCTGGAGCAACTGTTGCAGATAAGGGATATTTAGGGCTAGAAGGAAAGGCAAAGGAAAATGGCCTACATACAATGATAATTAAACGCAACAACATGAAGACAAATAATAAAGACTATGATAGATTCCTAACAAAACTCAGATCACCATATGAGAGTGTTTTTAGCAAAAGAGATAACTTAACAAGATTCAAAGGTAAAGAAAACAATCAAGCTATTGAATATATGATCGCAACAGCATTTAATATGTCAAGGGCATTGGCTCTAATATCTTAAGAGAACAAAATTAGTCATAAATAGAGATAATTTAGTCACAAACAGGATAACTCCGCCCTTTTGCCAAAAAAGCATGTTTTCGGCTGTTTTAATCTCAAAAAAAGAAGAAAAATTCCTTTTTCACAAATCTTTTTAGGTCAAAAATAATTATAATTTATCTATTCATATAAAAATTAAAAAAATCATGATTTTTAGGTTGTGGAAAGCTAAAATTATAGGGTTTAGCGCAAACTTTTCTACATTATTCACCACTCCCCCATTAATGATTATTAAGTACAAATTTAAGGATTAAAATTATTAGTTATTGTTATGCTACATTATGTTAAAATTGTAATTTAATTTTTACAGTGAAAACAAGGACAAAACACCCTTCAAGATGGATTGATCAGTATATATTATTATTAAATGAATGATTTGCTTGAAAAAAAATTTAATTTGTAGTATAATAGTGTTATTAATTCAGTATCTTAAAATGTCATTATTAATCAAAACAACTAAGTTAGTAGTAGTTTACAGTGATTATTGTCGACATAAATTATAGAGGGGACACTATGAAACACAAAACTAAATTATTAGTACTAGTATTAACTCTAATCTTTTTAACACTATCATTCTCGTCTTGTACTGAAAAATACGATCCTATTCCCTATAAAAACTTCACAAATTATTTTGAGACTCCCTATTTTGAATGCATTATATTAGGAGACTACGTTCATGTATTGGGTTTAACAAAATATGGTATGCAGCTTGAAGAAGTTGTCATTCCAACGTGGGGTCCATCAGATAAATCTTCTGTAATTGGTTATTACCCTGGAAGGATATTAGAATACAATTTTAATAAAGGCAACGCCTTAAAATATTTTATTTCAGATCGTACCCAATTTTCTGAAATAAGCAATCTAATAAATGCTAATGTGATGCTTTTCTCGGCATTTCCAGACGCCTCTAAAGTGAGGCAATATCTTGCTTTATCTGGAAATGTATATGTTCCAGAGATAGCTTTTAATGAGTATTTAACTTATTTTCCATCAATGCAACACCCTGCCAATGTTTCTTTCCTATACAATTATGGTAGTGCGCCAAACAAAGGTTACTATTGGATAGACAATTTAGATGATGGACAGACAATAAAAACCATGCCACCTAGCCCATTAAGAACTGGATATGTTTTTGCGGGATGGTATAGTGACAGTACTTTAAAAACAAAATGGGATGCTACAGCGCCCAAAACTTATGACACACTTAATATTTATGCCAAATGGATCAAACTTTAAAAAGGTATAAACTATATAATCTTTATATTTTTTATCGAGATCAAACCTCCGCCACTCTTGCACTAGCAGAAGTTTGAATAGTAAACTTGAATTTGAGGTGTAAAATTAATCTATTATATTAATTTAAACTTTTATAACATATTCTTTTCGCTACCTAATAATTTATTAAATTCTATTCGTTTTTGTTTTCGTCATCTTGTGAAATTGAATCAATCTCAATGCAACCACTAGTTTCGTTATAAAACTTATCACTATCATGCTTAGTTATAGAATTTACTTCTGTTTCGTTGTCATGATTTGCAATTACCCGCTTCAATTCTTCAGCTATTTCTGCTTTTACAATTTCTATTAATTCGCTTTTTCTTTTTAAATTTTCACAATTTTTCTGGTATTTTGCATATATTTTAACGGAAAATTTAACGAAAAGAATTAATATGACTATAAATACAATAATCAGAAGAAGTCTTTGCGCATCTGCGACATACATCGATAAACGCCCAATACCCGCAGATCTCCATACTTTTTTGCCCAGAATTTCTTTTACAGGATTATCATCCTTCTTCTCATTGTTTATTCCTTTTGTAATTAATGATGTGCTCCCATCTAAATATGTAGTTATCTCAATTACTCTATGTATTATAGGAGCGCCATACGAATCTGCGTTTGTGGAAATAAAAATAACATCATCACCTATTTCAATCTCATTAATTGGAACCTTTTTTGAAACTACAAAATCGCCAACATTAATATCAGGTTCCATTGATGGTGATACAACAATGTGAAGCGTGTAACCAAAAACCTCTGGTGAATTGCCGCTTGCACGCGATATAACAACCAGTGCAAACAAGCTGATTGCCACAAACATTATGATTACAGATAACACCATATTTGAAATGAATATGATCTTTTTCATACGACAAAACCTAAGGAAAAGCTAAAATACATTTTCCTCGCTTGCTTCACTACTTGGTGTTCGTTTTTGTTCTTCTTCCGCTAAACGTTGACGACGTATTTCCTTTGCAATTTGGTTAATTTCTTTTCTCTCCTCGCGAGCCTTTGCTAGCATAGCTTTTCTCTCTTGTTCTTTGGCTATGATAGTTTCTTGTCTAGAGAGTTCTCGAGCCATACGATCTTCTTCGTCTCGTTCGGCTATTAAGAATAAATTAGACAATTTGTTTTTTTCATCAACGACCTTGCGCGTTGCTTTCTTGCGTTTTTTCTTAGCACTAACACCACGCTTTTCAACTAACAAGTCATAATCAAACCTTATTTTCTCTAGCTTAATTTTTTGTGTATTTTCTCGTATAAGTGTTTTTTGAAGTTCAGCTGCTTTTAATTTACTAAGTTGCGCGTATCGTTTGCATAATTCTTCTTGTTTTCTATATGCAACACCTAATTTTTGCAATGATGTTTGTTTTTCGTCTGAAACCTTAATTTTCGAAATACCAATAACCTCAGAGTACATTTCGTTACACATTGTTGTTAGACTATTAAAGAATTGTCTAAAGCTGGTTTCAACCTTAATTTTATCTTGTATATCAGTGGCCTTAAGGTTTTCCTTTTTCATAACAAAATCGCGAATTTTTTCGAAAAAGTACTGGTTCAATGCATGCCTATCATCAAATCCAGCTACATTTCTGAAATTTGTGGTATATTCTATTTCTCTTAATTCACGATACTTGCGTTTTGCCCTTCTCTTGAACTGTCCTTTCTTGTACGTTAATCGTCTAACGCCATGATTTTCAACCATAGCCTTAAGATTTAAAGCTATTAACATCGCCAAATCGTCAAAATAATCATTGTCAATTGGAAGCAATTTGTCTGCTACAACTACACTAAATCCCATATCTGTGAATGAACTTATATACATCCAAAGTCTATAACAATTTTTATAATGTTTTTGCATTGTTATAATATTTGTTTTCAAAATAGGGGGCACTACAGGTTTTGCGAGCGATAAATCTCTACAAAATGGTGTTGAGTGCAATGCTAACACTCTTTTTCTTAATAGTTCAACTTGAGCTAGTATCTCTTGGTTTTTTTGAAGCGCCAGTAACGATGTTGGTTCGTTCTTAACCTTTAGATCGGCTACATACTCAACAAAACCCTTTCTTAATTTAAAATTAGACTTGATTTTTAAGTTTGTTATGTCATATGTATCTAAATTGTTTTTAATTGCGTTATATCGTTGATCTATAAATCTGAATAGATGATTTATAAGTGTATTAACAAATCTGTTTTCATATATAAACAAGTCATCATCAACAAATTTAACTAGAAGTTTGCTAGGATTAATAAATCCATCATCTTCAATTGATCTAATAAATCCAGTATGCGCTGACAAATGTCTAACTGTTTCGGAGGTGGTCTTCTTAACTTTTTCGATATTTACAACTTCAAAATCACTCATTAGATATTTTTTTGGATCTCTAACAATAGCTTCAATTGAGAACATGCAATCCTCTATTGTACGTATCCAGGTGTCGTCTATCAACATTGTTTCAACGACTCTGCTTTGCAAAATCGCTGTATCACCTGCGGCTACAAAATTTGTTAATCGATCATAAAAATCGTCGTGAAGTTTCAGTTCATTAAAAAAATCTTTTAAATTTCTTTCAACCATCGAATTACTCCTATTAATTCACTAACATCTAAACCCAAAATTAAATGTTTTTCTCTAGTTTCCTTATCGCCTCAATTGACATAGGCATTTGATCTTTTCCGAATAGTTTATCTAATAGGATTACTAATTCATTTAATTCTTTAACTAAGAAAACAAGGTTTAATGCTTGGAACTTTTTAAGAATCTTCGTTGCAACAATGAAATCCAAACCCTCGTTTTCTGTGCCACCTAGTCCCATTAAGACTGGTACAAATATTGAAATCTGTTTTAAAATACGATTTCCAAATGAAATCCTAAATTTTTCTTGTATAAATTCATCTAATTTAGTTAATCTGTCAGTTCCTTTTGGTGATAAGGCATATTCAGCACGTGCTTTATTAAACAAACTATCTAAATAGTCATACGAAATATGCACCACGTCAGTAATAGGCGCATCAAAAAAGGCGCCCCTCTCGTTCAATGACAAGGCAATTGCTCTGTCATACACTTTATCTGTTATTGTAAATGTAGAATCGTCTTGGTTAGCAGTTCCTACAAACCAAACATTTTGAGGAACAACAATTTTTCCTTCATGCATGTTTTTAGGATCTGTTGGATCTGACGCTGGAATTAAATCTATTTTCCATTCGCTCTTGTCTGGCATTTCCATAACGGACAGGAAGTCAGCGAAATAATATTCAATACGCGCTAAGTTCATTTCGTCTAAAACAATTAAGTTAATATCGTCTCTATATGTACACTCATAAAGTGAAGCTAAAAAATCCGTTTCATTGAATTTTTTGGTAAACTCATTTAAGTAGCCCAACAATTCGCCTCTATCCCTCCATGATGGTTGGACAGATATAAGGTTAGCATTATTATCAAAAAATTTAGCAAAAGCATATGGCAAACTAGTTTTACCTGTACCACTTATACCTTCAAGAATAATTACCTTAGTTGTTGCAAGCCCTGCGATAAATTGACGGACTATGGATGGTTTATAATACAATTTTAAATGAGAGGATGCATAGTAAATAAAGTTCTGCACTATCTCAGGCAGAGTCAGCATATCTCTGTCTGTCATTGACACGTATGATGGATTAAATTTATATTTATTGTCAATCGCGATAAGTTTTGTAAAACGGCTCTGTTCATTGGCTGAATGTATTGATATCTCTTCTTCCTCTTCAACAGCTGGACTACCAAGCAAAGCAGTCGATCCAGCGCCGCCACCACCAAATTCGCCTAATTTTAAAGCAAATATTTGATTTTTTTCGAGTGCCAACAAATCCGCTTGATCTCGCAATTTTCCGATCTCTTCTAAAAGATCTTCCTTTTCGATTTCTTTGCGTCTTATAAATATAAATTTCCTTAAAGCAAGATAAGCTCTATATAATATAAAGAAAGCAAGCAAAACATTAATTGTGGTAACTAACAATAATGTAATCCACCCCAATGTATCAAATATTTTTATTGCTTCACCTAAATCAAAAAGGTAGTCCTTAACATCTCTGGTAAATATACTAGCGATGGCGGAAAAAACCGAATCGAAAAATAGTAAAAAATTTCTTCCTAGTTTGGCTAGGAAATCAAGATAATAGTGAGCAAATTCAGCCATATCACTTTCTCCAAACGAGCCTTAATCTTAATTTTAGCACCACTTTCTAAGTTTCTATTAACTATATCACTTATACGATGGCGTTTGTAACTTTGAATTAACCTTAATTTTATGTAAATTTTAAGATTTAAAAACCCAAGTCTATTGTGAATCTTTAGTTGATTCTGTTGTTGTATTTTTGGACTGCAAGTCATCATTTGACGATGACGATCTAGTTTCATCAATACCTTCAACTTTATTATCGTTTTGAATCGCTTTATTTAGTAGCGTCGGATCTATCCCCATTTCTTTGAGCAATTCTTGTTTTATCCTCTCCTTTTCAGATGGGTCAATATCTGTGCTGTTAAGTTTTGCTTTTTCAGCAAATTGCATTTCTGTGCGAACCTTCATAAACCCAATGAGATTAGCTATGAACAAATATAGACAATATATCACTGCAATAGCAGATGGTATAAGAATGAAATAGAGAAAACCCTCACTATCCTGGAGTGTCGAAACAATCGCCCCCATTCCTTTAACCTTGCCCGTGTAAACAGCAATTATAGCACTTTCATCAACTGATCCATAATCCTGGAAAGGTGCATTGTCACCTTTTGTGATAAAATTGCGTTCACCCTCACGAGAACCAGGATTAATTTCCATTATTCTATGAGTGTTTGGTTGCTTAGATTTTCCACCGCTAGCATCATCTAATAGAGTGAAAAATGTAATAACATCTCCCACTTTAAGTTTGTCTAATTCTTCTTCATTGCCTTCAATTACGCGTCCTATAATAAGGTCACCTTTGTCGAATGAATCTTCATTAGTGCCTACCATTGAATCTGACGCAACAGACAAAAATGTATATCCAAATAACTTGTTATACTCAAGTTGTTGTTTGGAGATAGCCATAACAGCAAAGAGCAAAACAATAATTAAAACAAACCCTAATATGATATTAGTGCATATGTTAACAATTTTAAGCACTTTTTTCTTAGTAGTTTTTTCTGGAGAATCCGACGCTGTTTTGGCAGTTGAATCAGAATTGACGTCAACTGATGTGCTAGTTTTAGCATCATCGCTCCCCTTATCTGATCCTTTTCGAGAAAAAACACCAGTTATCTTCTTTATAGTTTTTTTTAACTTATTTTCTTCCATCAAAACACCGTGATATTTTTTGATTCATGAACATGTATCCTAATTATCTATTAATAACAGAATTATCAAAAATAATTATATCATATAATTATTAAATTGTTAAGTAATTATTAAACATTTGCAAATCATATTACAAATTATTATGATTGTTTATCGTAAAATAACTAGATTAACAAACTAGTTAGCCGGTTTATTCTTCAAATATAAAAAATATATTAATAACAAAAAATGCCATCAGAACACGTACGACATGTATGACGGCAACTGGCTATCTACTAGAGACCCTTTAGTTTTGTGCCATTGTCTTGCGACAATTTTACCTAAATGAGAAACTATATGAAATCTTTAATAAATAATATCATACAAACTCAACTTTGTCAATAAGTAAATTGCAATTTTTTAATGATATTTAACTTTTTGCAAAATAATCAACTTATTTTTCTACTTAATTCAAGGTATAATTTATTGCGTGATCAAATTTTAAAACAACCTTTTATCATAATATCTCGATTTAATATTACATACCACACAAAATCCACGTGATTTTTAAAATTTTATCTTATGTTTTAGGACAGTGAATAATTAGTAAAAGTTAGTTAATGTTTTAACTACCTTTTATAAATTTTTTTTGTATGAACTTGACAAGAATATATTAAATTTTTGAAATGTTTACTTTTTTATTGCTGTTCGGATGCAGTTTCTCCCTTTTGCAAATATTATCTGACTATCTTATACTAGCATTGTTTATCTAAAATACAAAAAATTCTTTAAATTAACCTCTCTATTCTTAACTAAATAGATACTGCTCTGACAACACATAACTTCAGATTGTTACTATTTTAACAGTCCCTAAATTCTTAGCTCACTTTTTTACAGCATAACAGTTTTAGTAGATCTCATAACTTACTCTATTCGTTTTTATGCGCTTATTCTAATAAATGCTTCAATCTTTAAAATTCTTTAACAATACCACGACATTCATTCATTATTTAAAACTACTGTAATGCTAATTTACAATGATATCATATCGCTGTTTTTAAAATATATTAATTTCACATCGGATTTTTTTATTATTAAAATTAAAATCAATTGTTAAAAATTAAATGATATGTTATACTTAATAAGTACTAAGAATTTTGATATTCTATGATATAACTATTTACTATAGTAAATGCTGATTGTGTTTTAATCATTTTTTTATTTTGCAAAGGTAACATTATTTTTAGTAGTGCCAATTTATTATTCGGAGCTTAACATGAACTTGAAAAACTTAAAATCTCAATTATTTCTTGTTCCCAACATTATAACATATCTCAGGGTCTTATTATGTCCTTTGGTGTTTTATTTTTCAATAGCACCTAATACATACCTTTTTAAAACTGCCGAATTTCCCGATGGTTTTCCTTTTCTTGCTTTAATAACTTTGATAGTTACTTCATCAACTGATGTATTAGACGGACTTTTAGCTAGAAAACTTAACCAAACAAGCGATTGGGGAAAAATGATTGATCCTGTAGCAGATAAAATAATGCACTCAGTTGCGGCACTTGGGCTAGTTGTAGGTGGACACCTCCACTGGGCATTTTTTGTAGCTATTTTAGGCAAAGAATTTTTTATGGTCGCATGGGGCGTCTTCCTCATGAAAAACTCTAAACTAATACAAGCCAATATTATTGGTAAAATTGCTTCAGCTTGGTTATCTGGTGGCGCCTTTCTATGTTATTTTCACGATTTCTTTGCAGCAAAAGTCTTTTATCTAGATTGGATCGTGCTAGGTCTTGGAGTATTGATTGCGTATGTAGCATTCTCTAATTATTGTTATCAAGGTGGGAAGCTCGTTATTGAGATTATAAAGGCAAAGCGTTTGAATAAAAACGAACAACCTGCTACAGGGGATGAAATAAACTCCTCGTCAGATATAAACGATATTAATGAAGCTAAAAAGAGCAACGGAGAAAATTTATAATATGAAACTTCCTAAAAATTATAATCCAGCTGAATTTGAAAATAAAATATACAAGGAATGGGAAAAATCTAAATGCTTTACCCCTGAACCCACAAATGAAAAATCACCTTTTTGTGTAGTTATTCCTCCTCCAAATATAACGGGACAATTGCATATAGGACATGCACTAAACAATACAATGCAAGATATCATTATACGCCACAAGCGCATGCAAGGTTTTGCAACTTTATGGGTGCCTGGCACTGATCACGCTAGCATCGCAACCGAAGCAAAAATTGTCGATGTCCTAAAGGCTGATGGCAAAACCAAAGCAGATATAGGAAGATCCGATTTTTTAAAACTAGCTCATGAATGGAAAGAAAAATATGGTGGCAAAATAGTCCAACAACTAAGGCGTCTGGGTTGTTCTTGTGATTGGACACGCGAACAATTTACCATGAGTGATACTTGTTCACGTGCAGTAAACGATGTGTTCGTTAAATTGTATCATAAAAAATTAATCTACCGTGGCAATCGAATGATTAACTGGTGCCCAAATTGCAAAACGGCTCTATCCGATGCAGAGGTTGAGTATTCTCAAAAAGATGGGCATCTATGGTACATAAAATATCCTTTTACAGATAATAGTGGACATTTAACAGTAGCCACTACGAGGCCCGAGACGATGTTTGGCGACACAGCTGTGGCAATCAATCCAGGTGATCCAGATAACGCTAAACACATAGGCCAATCAATATCATTACCATTCACAAAAAGAATAATTCCAGTTATTGCTGATACTTATGTTGAAATCGGGTTTGGAACAGGTGCTGTAAAAATCACGCCAGCCCACGATCCTAATGATTTCGAAGTAGGGCTGCGGCACAATCTGCCAGTTATCGTTGTTATGAACGAAGATGGAACAATGAATGACCAGGCAGAATTTTGTGCAGGCGATGATCGCTTTATCGCAAGGAAAAAGGTTATAGCCGAATTAATAAAAGCTAATTTGCTTGAAAAAACTGAGAATCATACACACAACGTAGGCGAATGCCAACGTTGTGGTACTATATCTGAGCCACGAGTAAGTACTCAATGGTTTGTTAAAATGGAACCGCTCGCAAAACCCGCAATTAAAGTTGTCAAAGATAGACGAATAGTATTTATTCCAGATAGGTTTTCGCATATCTACTTTAACTGGATGGAAAATATACGCGATTGGTGCATAAGCAGGCAACTCTGGTGGGGACATCAAATTCCCGCATGGTATTGCAATAGTTGTGGCGAAATTACTGTTGACACGAAAGCACCAGGCAAATGTTCTGCTTGTGGATGTACATCTCTAAAACGTGATGAAGATGTATTAGACACATGGTTCAGTAGTGCGTTATGGCCTTTTTCAACTCTCGGTTATCCTAAAATGACAAAAGATCTAAAATACTTTTATCCTACCAATGTATTAGTAACAGCATATGATATTATTTTCTTTTGGGTAGCGCGCATGATATTTTCTGGCCTAGCTCATATGGGTGAAATTCCATTCCCAGAAGTGTTAATACATGGCTTAGTTAGGGATACAGATGGCAAAAAAATGTCTAAATCCGCTGGTAATGGTGTTGATCCAATTGAATTAATAGATAAATATGGTGCCGATGCTCTGCGTGTTAGTTTAATTACAGGTATGGCGCCTGGATCAGACATACGCTTTGGTGAAGAAAAAATGGAACCCTCTCGCAATTTTCTTAATAAACTCTGGAACGCGAGCAGGTATCTTTTGTCAAATCTAAATGAGCCCCCATCATCAGACTTGCTTGAATTTAAACTAACCACCGCAGAGAGATGGATTTTGCATAAAATGAATAAAACCATCTCTGAAGTTAATGTTAATCTAAAAAAATATGAATTAGGACTAGCTTATGCAAAAATCTATGATTTTATATGGAATGATTTCTGTGATTGGTATATAGAAATCTCAAAATCATCATTGTATGGGTTCGACGCAAAATTAAAAAATCAAACAATAGCAGTTCTCGTTACTATTTTAAGAACTTCTTTAAAATTGTTACATCCATTCGCTCCTTTCATCACAGAGGAGATTTGGAAAGAAATTCGAGACCCTCAAGATGCGACATTTATAGCAACTTCAAAATTTCCATCTGGTAATGCAAAATTTGCTTTTTCTAAAGATTATAAAAGATTCGAAATCATTAAAGATGTGATTCGCTCAATTCGCAATGTTAAAGCTGAATATGCAGTTGCCCCATCCAAGGCGGTAAAAATTTACATTCAAACCCTTGATAAAAGTTATATGAAAAAGAACATGTCACATATTTATAAACTAGCAAACGTCTCTAATGCTGAATTCATAACAGACAAAAACCTCATTAAAGAACAAACTGTTGCTATCACTCTCGAAAATCTTGAAATTTTTATTCCGCTTGGCGAGTTAGTAAATATTGAAAAAGAAATTCAAAGAATTAATAAAGAAATCGATAAGATGCAATCTGAAATAACAAGAGGTAGTAATTTGTTAAACAACGAAGGTTTTATCTCAAAAGCTCCTAAGCAATTAGTTCAAATTGAAACTGAAAAACTCAATACCAACAAGGACCTGTTGGTAAAACTAGTTTCACGATTAAAAGAACTAAACGAATAACTAGTAGTCAATGAATTGCCAGGATTTTCTAAAACCTATATATGAGTTGAATTTGTTTTTACAATTAAATCGTATGTTTTAGCTGCTTTTTGTGCTTATAGGGATTTGCTAAAAAAGTGAGTTAGTTAGATTATAATATGCTAAGTGTCTTGTATCTTCTAAATATCACTACTAGCATATTAAAAACCTAACTGCTGATTTCTTAGCACTATCCAAATAATATGCTTTTGGTCGTCTTTATTTGTTCTGGGCTCGCTTTGGTTTTTAGTCTCTTCTATAATATAATCTTGCGTTTTTGTTTTAACTTTTAAAACCTCAGAATTTAATTGAATTATTTAAAGAACAATTCTAAACTGGGCGTTTTCACCCCAAACTAATCATTTTTCGTCAAAAACATCTACATATATGTTTTTTATACAATTTTAATTGAATTATTTTTTAAGTTATTATATAATATTCATAATTGATATAGTTTATCTTATATCCATTTCAACTAACAAAGGAAGGTTGTGAATTATGGTTGATCTATCTTATCTAGTCGCTTTTATTATAATCGCACTACTTGGGTTGCTTTTAGGATTTGGTAAAATTCTTAAAATCTTCACAAGCGGTCCTTTCGGCTTAATAATATCAATTATTTTCTGTGCTTTCCTAGGCGGTACTCTTCAATCAGTTCCTTTCATTGCTGATTTTATAACCAGCATAAACCAGAAAGCTATTGATATCGCATCCTTCTTTCAATATATAAAACCTGGTATCGTAGTATATTATATAGTGATGTTTTTAATTGTCCAAATATTCAGAATGTTTGTGGTTAAACTCATTAAAACATTAATGGAAATCGAGAAACCCGCAATCAAACTCCTTAATAGAATTCTGGGTCTTGTCTTCTCAGTTGCATTCTCTTCAGCATTCCTCTTGTTATTTTTTGCTGTAGTTGAAATCTTTGACTCCACACAATTCGGACAGAATATAATCTTAAAACTAGGTGATGGGATAATTCGCGGCATCTATGATAATAATCCTATTAATTTCGTAATAAATTAATCACATTAAAACCCTGCTCCCCTTATCCTATCCTTTCCATTATCAAAAAAAGCCTCAAATTTGTATACAATATTAGTTTAAAATTATTTATAGATTTATAGAAATCTACTGTATGTTATAATGTAAAACAAGGTTATTGTGCTACATTTGAGTATCAATAAAGTGTATATCATGTATATTGGAATAGTTCAAAATAATGGTAAACCATATTTAAAATTACTTAGGTCAAAAGACTTGGTTGGTAAATCTGGGAACAAATTCTCTCATAAAATTGTTATTCTAAATATAGGCCCACTTGAAAATTTTGATGATGGTAATCCTAATTATGTTGAGAGACTTAGACAGTCATTTCGTGATGGAAAACCTATAATCCCAGAATTACAAAGTTATTGTGATCAAGAAAAACAAGCCATTAGTAGCGTACATGAATTTAAAGAAGGTGACCCAGAATTTCGCATGGATTTAAAATATTGTTCAAACATCATTTTTGAACGAATATTTGAGGAACTTGGAATTCAAAGTTTAATTGCGTTTTATAAGAAACTAACAAAAATTAAATATGACGTATATGGTTTTTTCAAATTGCTTGTTTTTGGTAAAATTCTTGATCCTACTTCAAAATGTGCTACCGTTTTGCAAAATGATAGTTATTTTAGACCTAATTTAAAAAACTTTAATCCTAATAATATTTACAACACATTTTCATCTATAGCGGAAATTAAGAATTTAATAGTTAAACGGATAAATAAAATTTTAATTGAAAAGAAAGAAAGAAAGGCCGACACCATATATTACGGTGTTACAAATTTTTATTTTGAAATAGATGAGGAGGGAGATGAGACATGGGAAAATGAAAATATTATTAATGTAGGATTTGGAAAAGGTGAAATTTCAAAAGAAGAGCGTAGATCAACAATCGTTCAGCTAGGTTTATTTATGGATGAGAATGGTTTGCCTATAGGTGTTGAAACTTTTTCAGGGAATACTCTTGATCATATGACATTAAAAAAGGCCTTAAGTAGCAACATAGAAAGTTTCGAATTTTCACGATACATTTATATAAGTGATCGCGATATCTGTGTGTGTCCTAATTAAATAGATCTGATAGATAGCGATAGTGGTTACATAATTTCAAAAAGTCTTTTAAAAAGCACCAAAGAGGAACGTAAATGAGAATATTCTGATGTTGGATATACCAAAGAGAGTGATGATTTTAAATACAAGAGCTGAATTCGAGAAAGAGAAGTAGTTGATAAACACAGCGGAAACGAAAAATTATTGAAAAAGTTGTTGTTTATTGGAGCAAGGAGTCTGCTGATAAATCAAAAAATGAATTTAAGTCGAATTCAAAATTAATTAATGCCTTGAGAAAAATAAAAATTACCAACTTAATGCTACACAGGTTAAAAGCATTCGTCGATTTTTATCTAAAGAAGTAATTAATTTTAACACGGATGAAATGTTTGATTCCTCTCGCTTTAAAGTGCTAATTGACTCTGAAAAAATGAAAAATTATAAAACCTAAATTCCGCATTTTTTTGCGTATACATTTTTAATATTTTAAAAGATTAAAAATCCTCATAAGTTCTCATAAAACAAAGATATATTTACTATCCGAATGTTACGTAATTATTGG
>JAIRKT010000003.1 GCA_031259965.1 Christensenellaceae bacterium
AAGGAATCTGAAGAATAATCATAAACAGCAGTATCATCTCTGTAATCTTCGAATAACACATCTCTATACAGACATATTAAATTATCTCTATGATATTCTTTTGCTAGTACGTCGTTTGCATCTTGTAAGTTCATATATGCCTCTTACATTTTGTAATTTTTTGATTTATTAAAAACCATATTCTTTGCTGTACTCAGTATTTGCATGCGTTCACTTTGTATTTAATATTAATTTAACAACCCATAATTTAAATTCTAATTAAAAACATCATCTAAAATGGGATTAAGAGATATTATGAAATTTTGACTAGTATTTTAAGTTAAATTAGAATTATTGGTTTTGGATACTCTATAACACTATTTTAACTAACTTTATATAAAACACCTTTTTCTCTGCTACAGATAATTTGGAATTATGCAGAAATGCGGAGACATAAAACAAAAAAGTAGAATGACTAACTAAGAGCTTCATCACCTAAAACTATTTGTTGTTCTGGAACTTTCTTTCGTGAAGTAGCTCGAGATGATTTAATATTTATTAAAGTGTTATCTTCTTCGGGTCTTCGTATTATCTCAGCACTGGAAAGACCATTTATAAAATTAGCATCTATTATTACATCTGAAATTGACTTATCAGATGGAACTTCATACATAAGATAAAATATTGCCTTTTCAAGAATAGCTCTAAGCCCTCTTGCGCCAGTTTTAAGCTCAATTGCCTTTTTAGCTAGTGCATGTATTGCGTCATCAGTAAACGTTAAATCAATTTTGTCTATATCAAACAATGATTTGAACTGACTAACGAGTGAATTTTTAGGTTCAACTAAAATTCTGGATAGGGCATCTTCATCTAATGCATCTAATGCAGCAATAACAGGCAATCTTCCTACAAATTCGGGAATTAAACCGAATTTTATTAGATCATCTGGATAGATGTCATCCATTAGTTTTGAAAAAGACAAATTTTCATTATCAGTACTTAATTTTGAATTAAAACCAATACCTACATTGGTTATTCGCTTGCTAACAAATTCATCTAATCCAACAAAAGCTCCACCACATATAAATAATATATTAGTAGTATCCATTTGCGAAAATTCTGCATGGCCTGTTCTGCGATTCCCGCCTGTTTGAACGTTAGAAATTGTCCCCTCTATAATTTTTAGAAGCGCCTGTTGTACTCCTTCACCTGAGACATCACGACCAGATGAAGAACCGCCTGATCTTCTACATATTTTGTCTATCTCATCAATATATATAATTCCTTTTTCCGCCTTTTTAATATCACCATTCGCTGCTTGCAATAGTTTAGATAGTATATTTTCAACATCTTCACCTACATAACCAGCCTCTGTCAAAGCTGTTGCATCCGATATTGCAAATGGCACATCTAATATTGTTGCTAGGGTTTTTGCTAATAAAGTTTTTCCTGTGCCTGTTGGTCCTAACAATAATATGTTGCTCTTTTCAAGTATTACATTTGCATAGGTTTCACTACTTGCATTAATTCTTTTATAATGATTATATACTGCTACTGATAATTTACGTTTTGCTGAATCCTGCCCAATAATAAATTCATCCAGTTTTTTGCGAATATCAATAGGCCTTAAGTCTTTTGGTTCATCATGAATTGGAATCGTCTTTGCTCTTTCTTTTTTTTGTATATCCAGTACGGTTAGAGCACGTCTTGCACAGCGTTTACATATGCAGGCATTAGCGTATTCACCTGTTACTAATTGGCCAATTTCAAGTGTGGACCTTCCGCAAAATGAGCACTCTAATTCAATTTTTTCATTATTTTTTTGCATGTCTACTCCTAGTTATCTAATTCCTTACGTGTATAAAAGACCTTATCAACTATACCATACGCAACAGCTTCCTCAGCTGTCATGTAATTATCTCGGTCTGTGTCATTTTCAATTTTTTCAACACTCTGACCAGTTTTTTCTGCAAGTATAATGTTTAATTTTTTCTTGGTTTTGAGAATATGCGCAGCAACTATTGCAATGTCACTAGCCTGTCCCCTTGCACCACCTAATGGCTGATGAATCATAATTTCGCTATTAGGTAAGGCATATCGTTTTCCTTTTGCACCTGCTGCTAACAGAAATGCACCCATAGAAGCTGCAAATCCCACGCAAATTGTAGAAACATCACATTTAATATAGTTTATTGTGTCAAATATTGCAAAACCTGCACTTACACTACCACCAGGACTATTTATATATAAAGATATTTCACGTTTAGGATCTTTTGTCTCTAAAAATAATAATTGGCCTACAATTATGTTAGCCAATGCATCATTTATTTCACCAGATAAAAATATTATTCTATCCTCTAACAATCTTGAGTATAAATCATAGGCCATAGTCCCACGATTTGTTTGCTCAATTACAGTTGGAATAGGGATGTATGAAAAAGTGTCTGTTTTAAATTCCATTATTTTCCTCTCGTTGACATCTTCGCAATTTTAAACTTTGGTTGTGTATTTTCATATTAAACTTACATAATTAGCTTATGTACGCATACTCTCATTTTAAAGACTTTAAAAATAAAACAAAAAGTTTATAGTTAAAGTACAGAAAGATCACACGTACTAATAACAATCCAGGTAATCATAAGTTTAATATTGCGTTTTATTATACTTTAAAAGCTTTTTTTTTGCAAATAAAATTATAGCATTTTAAACTACATCTGACAGCTTATTTAGTTAGTTAATTACCTATCAAAAAATCATGAATGTTTTTTTAAATGATCAAAATTTGTTGACTCGTTCAAAAGTTTGCACAAAAATTTAGAAACCTCCACATTGGTCTATAAATATTTTTTGTTGTTAAAATTTGTTTAACAAAATTATTGTGATTTCAAATTTGTATGTCTTTATAAAATGTCTACATAAAATTTTATTTTATTTTTTGCTACACTAATTAGATACAAAAAAATTCTATTCAATTTCAAACACAAATTAACTACACAAATTGTAATCCATATAATTTAATTATATAGTTGCATCTATCACGCTTTTATGTTATATTAATACATGTGTTTTGTTTATCTTTACACACATTCAATGAAATAAAATCTTAATAAATGTAACAATCTATATTTAAATTGGTTTTAATTTTTTAAATATCCGCTAAGTTTCAAATGGTTATCTAACACTTTAAAGTCATAAGTGGCTATTATTGTATAATAAAAATATGACTTTATATTATATAAAACACTTGACTAGCGTATAGAATGTGCTATAATTGATTTGCAACATTTAAACCCTCATTTATCGAAATTTTGCAAATCTAGAAAACTTAAACACCAGTAGAGTTTTTTAAAGTAGTTGATATATAAAACATATGACATGCAAACTTTGTTAAAATATAAGTGTCAAGTTTAAAGATTTAATTTATTACAATAATAAATCTAAATTTTTAGATTGATCTATCACATGCCAATTACTACCTGTCGGTTTAAATATTTGGGTTTCAATTAAGCAATATTATAATAATCATTTATTGATAGGTTTTTGATTTGGTATAAAATGGTCCTTATTCTCGTGAATGTCTCATGCATTCATATACACTCTAAAATTGTAACATTGATATTATATAGATTATGACATTTTTAGAGTATAATGTTGTTAATTGGAGTTGTTCCTATGTCTTCTATAGATTTCAACGAAATCAGATATGCCAAGCAAAACAGCGGCATTTATTTTTTCTCAATCGTTGATGTTTTTGCCACACTTATCAATTCGTTTGCAGCACGTGATCATTGGGATGCTCTAAAAAAATTCGATGAGTCTAACAATGGAAATCTCTCATCAAAATACAAGTTAATACGATTTGCAAATTCTGATGGTTCTATAGTAGAGGATTATGGTTTTCATTCCTCGGATATACTTGAATTATTATCAACTTTTAATTTAGTTGAACATAATAGTTTAGTTCAACTCGAAATTTGGTTTAACAAGATTAATAGTGGTGAACTATGTTATATTCTAAAACACAACGACATTTCTGTGATTGAAATTGAAATTAATAATGAAGGTCAAATTAAATCATACAATGATATTAAAAATAAACATCACTTGCCAGTTGGAACGCTCATTAATAATAAATTCAATTTCAAAAATTTGCACATGTGGTGGAAATTACGCTCTATACCAACATTTCGTGATGGTCTTAAAAATTTATTAGCAAATTTATCTCTTGAATCACCTATCCCTTTACTTCATAATTGTCTGGGGCTTAGTTTGTCTGATCATTATTGGATTTGCCCATTAAATAAGAACTTGCTTTGGAGTGAAGTTAATTTCTACGATAATAATTATTCAGATGACGTTGGAAATTTTTTGTTTGGGAATTTTCCAATTAGTAATATGCATATAAACACTATGTCTCCTGATTGTGCAACAGATGGAGTTTTACAAAAAAGATGGCAGATTATAGATGGAATACGATATTTAATTAAAGGTGGAACTAAACCATTATGGCAAGAACCTATTAATGAAATACTAGCAAGTAAAATTTGTGAACGATTGAATATTCCTCATGTGAAATATGATTTAATTAGAATTGGAAACAATTTCTTTTCGAAATGCGCAAATTTCACCGATCAGATCTTTGAATTTGTACCTGCTTATTTTATTACAAAACTCATTAATTCTGAAAATAGTTCTGATTTTGATGCTTTTATTAACAAATGCGAGGAATTTGGAATTAATGACGCCAGAATTCGTATTAATCAAATGTTAATACTCGATTATATCATTGCAAACACAGATAGACATTACAATAATTTTGGTATAATACGTGATTCTAAAACACTTGAATGGAAATGTATAGCACCTGTATTCGATTCGGGGACTTCACTTTGGTGCAAAGAACCAAACAACTTTAATTTTGATATGACTAATGTTCAAAGCAAACCATTCAAGTGCAACCATGACAAGCAAATAGAATTCGTAGACGATTTTAGTAGGCTTGTATTTGAAAATTTAGATGGCATTGTTCAAGAATTCGATGACATATTAAAATCAACAACAAGCCAAACTGATTATATTACAAAACGTAATGCAAACTTATGCAGAGCACTTGAAAAACGCATCGAAATGATCAAAACTATTGCAAACAGACATAATTAACTTACATATTTTCACTAAACTAAAATTAGAAATGTTAGAGATTAATTTTTGTTTGTGTTTTTAAATGATACATTCTCATAAAATATTGTACCACAATTATAAACCAATACTATTAAGATCTCTTTTAGCATTTAAAATAATTTAATACGAGATGATCTACCTATTCTTAGTTAAACTTAAATCTGTACTAGGATGGCATTTGGTTGTTTGTTAAATATCACACAAAAGGCATGTAAAAATTTTAAATCGATTGTGACTCATAAAATATATTTTCTAATATTTTGCAAAATGTTACAAAATTAGCAAGTTATTGACAATTGCATTATATTATGTTAAAATAATAAAGACTTGAAAAATATGGTCTTCATTTATATAATGAGCTGTAAACAAGCAATTTGATACTATATAAGGCTGAAGCAACATTTGCACAGGTATAATATGATTAAAATAGAAAACAAATTGCAATCAAAGCGCATATTTGAATTGGATTTTGTAAGAGGCATATGTATGTTGCTGTTGTGTTTCCAGCATTTGTGGTATTTTTTTTATTACTATTTAAATGGAAGAATTTGGAATACAGAAAAGCTCTCTCAAAAATTTCAAGACTTTACTCATATAGTAAATCATATGCTATATGCTAATTCTTTTAATTATATCACAAATCAAATCGTGTGGTATTTATTTTTCACAATGTCTGGGATTTCATTTATGATTTCGCGCAACCACTTGAAAAGGGCATTTAACTTAGGTTGTTTTTTTCTTGTGGCATACGCCATTGGGCTTATAGTTAGAAATCTTCAAACTTATCCCCTCATATTTATATTTGGTGTATTTTTAGGATATGCTGTTTATATAGTTATTTTTGATTTAATTAAAAATTTTCCGCTAATATTTCATTATATATTAACCATTATCCTGTTCATATTAGCAATTTACTGTGACGTACATGAGTTAAATTTTGAGCTAAATCCATTACATTGGATTGGATTATCACAAGCATGGAATCTTGGCTCGCTTGATAGTTGGTTATTTATGCCCACAATCTTTTTTTATTCTGCTGGTGGAGTTCTCGCAAGAACTGTTTACAAAGACAAAACAAGCAAACTGCCCATACTTAATAAAATTATCATATTCAAACCATTACTTTGGATGGGTAAAAATTCAATGGTTATTTACGTATTGCAAGCTATTTATTATCCAATAGTTTTTTTGATGCTAACTATATTTATCAACGGAGGACTTTAAACAATGAAGAAACTAATATTACAGCATACAATTTACTAATATGTTAAATATTATTAATGTTGTTAAGATAGATGTAGTATAGATATTTTCAAAGATTATTGTAGGGATTAGTAGTAACACAAAATAAAGAAAGTTATGTGGCGATAAAACCCTTGGAATTAAACTAGAGACACTTTCATTCTTTTATTATTTAATAAATACTGAGTCCGTTATTGCTACTAGTCTTAATCATGAGCTTAACATAAATAAAAAAAAACTGAAATGCTATAGTTAATTTTGGTGTTGTATTAGTGTGATAGAGTAGAAAGATAATATGAATGCTGAAAGTAATGGTTTATAAACTGATATGACTAAAAATATATCAACGCAATTGTAAAATTTAATCTTAAATATCTGTTTGATGATCTTATTTAACTAATCAAATTTGATCAACTTTAGAAGATATTTTCCAATAACTAGTTGTAACATTGGAATTGTGAAATAAGAGAGTAAGAATATCTTGTTTTACAGATAATTTTGTGATAGTATTAAGGAGCGAATAATTTTGGATTATAACAAATACAGAGGATTAACCCTCTATCAAGCATTTTTAAAGAATGCTAAAGAAAGCGCTGATGAGCCATGTACTATATTTAAGAACAAAGTATTCAAGTATGAATATGTAGCTTTTAGAATAGAGCAAACAGCCCACCTCCTAAAAAAGCATGGCGCATGCGGGGGGGG
>JAIRKT010000012.1 GCA_031259965.1 Christensenellaceae bacterium
ATTTCATCAAAATCTTTTTCAATATAATCTCTAGTTGAATATTCTTCTAAAGCATTCTCGGCAGTAGCTATTGATTTATCATTGGTAATATAACAAACGTGCCCTGCATACTCATTACGCTCTTTTTGGATGTTTTCTCCATTATACTTTACCGTATTTCCATTTTTACCTTTGTTAATAATAAAAAACTTTTCATATTTTTTTTGTGGAACATAATACTTATTTTCGGTTAAACGGTTGTATTCAATAATCAATTCATCAGTCAATTTCTTTTTGTGATTCCCTACTAAATCTTGACAAAACAGGATGTGTATATAGCAAGCATATTTTCCAGTTATATCGACATTTTGATCTGTGTTAATAAATTTTTCATTTTTTGGAATTACTTTAATTTCTTGTGTTTTGTTACCATTTTTGGCTGTTTTCGTCATACAAATCCACCAACAGGGAGTTGTGCTCAGATAATAATCACGTTCATTTATTATTTTTCGTGAAGATGGAAGGTCACGTTCCAATCTGGTTTTATCTATGATTTCTCGTATCCATAAAGCGTTAGTTTTTATTGATTGTAAAAACTTCTGCTTATTTTTCAACATGTATGTGATATTTTCCATTGTTGAAAATGCTCTATCTAGCATCAAGCAGTCCGGTTTGTAATTTAAATCTTTTAAATATTCCAGCGTCGTTTTTAATGTGCTAACATCAGAAATGCTACCATTTAACACCCATGAGAACAAGGGCATTCCAGTATTTCTTATGCAAACTAATCCAAAATTTACTTGCGGTAAATCATCATTATCTCTGCTATGACCCCATGAAACTAAATTATTGTCAGTACCATAATATGAAATTGACGTAAGATCATATAGAACTTTGCTGTTGCTATTTGCAAATTCTGATAACCAAACTTTGTAGAATGTCATCACACCATCGAAGGCTATAGAATCTAATAATCTGGTTATATCTTGAGAAGATAGTGCACATCCCAATGGATTTTCAAATTGGTCTAACCAATAGCTGCTATTTGTTAATGCCTCCCCTTCGCTTGCTAAAAACCATGCTAAGGCAAGTATTTTTTTAGTTGTTAGTTTGTCGAAAGCTAAACCTAATTTATCATCTAGCTTATAATATTTTGTTATAGAATTAAATATTAGAGATGGTCCAGAAAACTCAATTCTTGCTGTCCTGTATGAATTTTTATCATTTTCTTCAGTAAGTGTAAATTCATTACCATATTTTTTCTTTGTAGTGTTTACAATAAGTCGTTCATAAGAACTTATGGCTTCTTCATCTTTTTGAGATTTTCTAATTAATCCAGAAAAGTAGTTATTTGGATGAAAAATTGAATTAACAACTGTCCCAACCAACTTGCTAGGTGTGGAATATTTCTTTATCTTAGGATTCCACTTAGTCTCGCTTGCATAGCAATAGATTTTGTCATCTCTTAAACGTCGATTTTCAATTATGTACATTATAAGACTCCTTTAAAATTGAGAATTTTAATATTTATGCATTTATTATACATAATAAATGTGTATAATGTCAAATAGTTATAGGGCGAATTTTGAAATTTTTTCAAAATTTAAGAACAAAATTTGTAATATTCAGTAAAAATCGATGTTTTTAATAAAAATTTGAGTTTAAAAGCTGAATACGCATTTAAAATTCTGGGGATTTAGGTTAAAGGCAATTTTTAAATTTTGGTATACAAGCATATAAGTTATATAAAAATGAGGATTGGAAACTAAACAATGACTAGATTCAATCGAAAGGGTGTGGATGGTATTTTTTAAATTCATAACTTAACCATTTGCCTTGTATCTAATGGTGGGCATATCAATAAAACATATTAATTCAGTTAAAATTGCATAATAAGCAAAAAAAAGCACATTTTTGAGTATGATTTTCTAAAAAAATATTGACAAAACTCTGCAATTTGGTTATTATTTATATAGACAGATTTTGCGCTTACCACTGTGTGATCTGAATTAGTGTCCGATGCATCCAGGAGATGGCTATTTGATGAAAAAATTCATACTTCCGATATTATTCATTTTAACAACTATCATGTTATTGGTGGTTTTTGCATCGTGCAGTGATCGTATAAAAGTAGATAGAATCACAATAGATGCTGTTGACGTTGAGCTTGCTGTTACTGGTGAATATTCAAGGCGCCAAATTAATGCGCAAGCAATGCCTGCTGATGCGACAAATCGAAAATTAAATTTCTTTTTAGCAAACACCGAATCACAGCAGTATATAAGTGTAACATCATCTGGCGAAGTATATGCTTTAGGGATTATAACACCTGAAGATTTTGTTTGCGTTGTGCGAGTTAACAGCGTTTCAGATCCATCTGTCTATGTGGATATTAATGTAGTTGTAAAAACTGGTGAAATAGAGCGGATTTTGTTTGCGACATCCGAAATAAAATTAACACTAGATGAGGCCTCTTATCAATTAGCGCCCATCATACAACCCACCTATGCTAGTGCTAATGCCGTTTTAACATACAATAGCACAAACCCTGAAATAGCTACAGTTTCTAGTGGAGGGCTTGTGACCCCAGTTAGCAAGGGTGAGACAAACATTGAGGTGTTTGCAAGCGAAATATATTCAATGGGTGCTGCCGCTACAATTAAAATTAAAGTAGGTTATGCGCCTTTAAATTATGGAATACGTATAAGAGATAATCTCCAGGCGGTATACAAGCAAGTATTAGGAATTCCTGAGAGTTTCGTATTAGAAATTTTTAAAAACAACGAAGATAAATGTGACCCTGATCCAGAGATAATATGGCAACGAAATGGTTCCGCTATTCAAGGCGGTAATTTCCAAGGGATGAAAACTGCATATGTTAATCCTGTTGATATTGGCATGATTACAGTTGGTGAACATGTTATACGAGCTATACTTAGAAGTGTTGATGATGAACAAACGCTTACATTGCCTGCTATTAACATATATAATCCTTTAGCTACATTTAATGTGGTAAAATTAAACGCAGGAAACGAGTTTAACATAGGTGACACTATAGCATTCAGAGCAAATCATGGCGCAGGGCAGTATCCACCCGATAACTATGTGTGGAATCTTTTAAATGTTAATGATTTTGATGGAAAAACTTACACAGATACATCACTAATTTTAAAGGAAAAGGTGCTGGCGATAACTCTGCCCCAAAAATACGATGATCGTGACGTTGGCACATACAATTTTATGCCCACAGCTGAAGGTGAATACTATATTGTAGGTTATCCTGTTGTTAATGGAGTAAGACAGGATGGTTCGAGGCGCTTAGTTTATGTGGGAAGGGTAGGAACCGATGTTTTAGCTACTGATATTTTTGGTGTTTATTTTGATGGTTATAAACGCGGTGAAAGCTATCTGCCCTATGTTAAATGGAATCCATTACCTTATGACGGTGAAATAAACGTAATAATCAAAAATCTAACAGATACATCAAAAACACTTACGTTATCCTCATATAGTGATCCAAATTACTTCCCATCACATTATGGAGTTTTGATACCAGCTGAAGTTGCTACATTTACTGATAGTTTTAGCATAAGAATAAAGAGTGCTAGATATGGATATAGTCAAGAGTATGTTTATGAAGCAGAAACAATCACGTCACAACAAAATACATACTTAGAAGAAGACAGTATTCTAGGCTTTAATAGATATATAAGCAACATAGATGAACTGGGTGATCTGTTAAATTACTTCTCTACATTCAGACCAGCAGAGTATAAGACTTCACAATTTAACGGAACAGCTCATGATTATGCATATAAGATTGATGTATATATCCCATTCACATATAGTCAAATAAAAGAAGCATACGATAGTGATGAGAGTGCTTTGCAGGTTGCTAGTATTCAAACAATGCCTGATGCTGGCAAACTCATATGGGTTGCGTTTAATTGCTTTGTTGATACAGGCAAGGCAGAGTATATCGTTACGGTCAAGTCAGATGGTGCGGTTACCATAGAACTTAAGTATTTTAATGAGATAACAGTTGCTTTCGAATCAACATCAAAATACACTTATTTAGAAAGACCCATGGCAGCTCATTATACTAGCAAACCTGGTGAACGTCAGCTCGCAATTGATAAATTAGGAAGCGACCGTACAATGGTTGTCACAACTAGTAATCAGCTCTTCTATGCAGTAAGCAAGGGATACAGACCAGTGCCAGTTGTAGATTCAGCTGCTGAAAAAATATATAATTTGGCGCGTTCTGTCTTATATCGCATAATAGATGATACAATGAGTGACGCTCAAAAAATACACGCCATATATGATTATTTGACTCTCGAATTATTCTATGATTATGAGTTGGTTGAAAATTTGTCTACATACTCTAATCCATATTTATATGATGGTTTCTATTTAGAGGGAGTATTTGAACATGGTAAAGCAGTATGTGATGGTATAGCAAAAGCATTTAATTTGTTGTCCTGGATGGAAGGCATAATGTCACTTAGAGTTGCTGGTGAAACTCAAAATGCAACCACCACCGCTAGTCATGCATGGAATATTACATTTATAGCAGGCAGTTGGTACGCATCAGACGCAACCTGGGGCAATATACGCGAGAATGAAGTAGGTGCAAATTACGAGCATATGACTCATTCATATTTATTAGTAACTAACGAAAGGCTATCTAACAACCACAAAGTATACGGAGTGATACCTGATACCGCTAGTGTTGATTATGAGGCTTTGAGAAAAGCAAGTATGATTGTTGATGATTCTAGTATCACGCATGAGATAGCTGATACTACTCCATTAAATGATCTAATAACATTTATTGACCAAAAACTTATACCAATAAAAGATGAAGCACATGATATATGGATAGAATTCTATCTAGCGGATGTGTTTATTGCGAACTATGATAGTTTGCAAGCGGCTGCTGGATATTTAGGTGGTCTAATAGAGGCAACCCTGAGAACCTCACAAGATAATAGCACTATTGCGGTTTCATACATAATAGGTGCGGATTTGCATTGTGTGACGTATGTTATAAAAATACCTGTTACAGATTAAATAATATAATTATCTTTAAATATTACATAAAACAAAGGAGTTTAATTTTCTAAATGGTAGTTGATGTAGTTGATGGATTTACTGGTAGGCTACTTAAAATCAAAGAGGGTATCATTGAAGTGCATGTCACACTAGATTGTGGTCCTCGCATAATATGGTTGTCAAAAGAAGGTGGCGATAATATTATGTTTAATGATTTAGATGAACAGATAACAAAAGATGTATCCAGCTTGTATGGTAGGAGGAAAAAATGGAGGATATATGGAGGGCATCGAATATGGCTAGCGCCTGAAACTGATGAAACATATTATCCAGATGATGAGCCAGTGCGCTTTGAAGTAGGCGCTAAAGGTGTTAAGTTTTATCCACCTGTTCGCATGATAAACGATGCACAAATACAATTAGGAATTTCTTTTGAAAGCAAAAATGTTTTAAAGATAGATTCTGAAGTTGTCTATAAGGGCGATGATGAACTTAAATGCGCGCTCTGGGGTTTATCGGTCTTCAAAAGTGGTGGCAGAATGAGGCTAGCGTTAAACGCAGAAGATACAGGTTATTTACCAAACCGCAATATTGTTTTCTGGCCATATTCTGACATGAAAGACCCAAGATTTATTTTAACTAATGAATTTTTGGAGTTAAAAAGTGATAAGCAATGTGAGAAACCTTTCAAAGTAGGTCTTTATCAAAAGAATTTTCAGGTAGACTACGAAATTAAAACTGAGCTTGGTATAACTAAAATTGAAAAGCGAATTATTTCAGCTAGTGATGGTAGTTATCCAGATTATTCATGTAATTTCGAATCTTACATTAGTAATTTAATACATGAAATTGAGACGCTAACGCCCTTTAGTATCTTAAAAAATGGACAAAATATTAAACAAGTCGAATATTGGACAATTTCATAGGGGGTGTTATGACAAAAACCGAATACCAATACACACCAGCATACCTTTATCACAAGGAATTTCTGGATCTCGCTTCTAAATCACCTAAGACAATAAAAATTGCACTTGAGCGTGGCGAGAATGAAATAAAGGTAGCAACATTGACAATTTTCAAGAATAACATGCAAGAAAACTTGAGGTATGTTGAGCGCTATATTAAAACTATGCTATGGTGTTATGGTGGATATAAGATATATTTGCAGGGTGATGAGGCGCTTTTGGAAAAACTAAAAGAGATATATTCACCAACGGGCGATCGTGCATTTGATTATAATTTTATGAAATCTGTTTACTTGACAGATGCTATTACTTTTGTGGCAATTGATAATCCTAGAGAATTTCCAGAGGAATGCAATAAACCAATTGTAGCATCAAAGCAAACTAATGGTAGACGAATTGGATTTGACGCTGGTGGCTCTGATAGAAAAGTTACAGCCTTAGTTGATGGAAATGTTATATTTGAGAGGGAGACAATATGGAATCCAAAACTTCAAAGTAATATTGCATATCATATTTCTGGAATAAAAGATGACATTAACGCCGCTATTTTAAAATTGGATGGTCTATTTGATTCGATAGGAATATCAACTGCAGGAATAGTTATTGATGGAGAACTAAGAATATCTTCTTTATTTAAGAATATACCAGCTGATGATGTAAAAAAACATGGATACAAAATATATCAAAGTCTAGCATATGAATACGGGAAACCTGTAAAAGTAGCGAATGATGGTGACGCCGCCGCACTGGCTGGCGCATTTGAGAGTGGAAATGGCAGATTGTTGGGAATTGCAATGGGCACTAGTCTTGCTGGTGGATATGTAGATAAAGATTCAAATATTTTAGGTTATTTGAATGAATTAGCATTTATTCCTGTTGATTTTTCTGAATTAGCACCACGAGATGAATGGAGCGGTGATAAGGGTTGCGGTGTAATGTATCATTCTCAAGACGCCGCAATACGATTGGCAGAAGATATGGGCATTAGTTTGCCATCTCTAAAAACTCCTGCCGAAAAACTAAGAATAATTAAGGATTTAGCTGATAAAGGAAATGATAAGGCACTAAAAGTTTACGAGCAACTTGGTAAATTTTTTGGGTATACTATCCTGTGGCTTAGAGAGTTTTATGATATAGAATTTGTGATGTTTTTGGGGCGTGTCGCAAGCGGCAAGGGCGGAGATTTAATAAGAAGCGAAGCTCAGCAATTGCTAATAAAGGAAGGTAGTAGTATCCAAATAATCTCGCCGAGTGAAAATGCTAAACGGTTAGGCCAATCATATGCTGCGGCTTTATTCTAGATTCTAAATCTAATAAAACAAATACACAAAAGGTTGACTCATGTTAGAAGGAAAATGTCCAAATTTAAAGATAATAAAAGGTGTTAACAAAATTTGCACCGATATGGTAATTGCTGCGCATCAGGATGATGTTGAGATAATGTGTCCGCAGGGAATTATTAAATGTAGAAATGACAAAAATCATGGGTTAGTAGCTGTAATTGTTACTAACGGCTCAGGAAGTCCGCGCAGCGGACGATTTGCCGCATTCACAAATGAAGAGATGATGGCTCAACGCGCACTCGAACAAGAAAGGGCTGCGAAGTATGGACGTTATACGGGGCTCGTATCACTGAACGAAAAAAGCATTGATGTGCGTGATTTTGATAATCCTAGGATTACGGAATGTTTAGCGGAAATAATTACTGAATACAAACCAAAAACCGTGCATGTACACAATTTAGCGGACAAACATTCTACACACGTGGCTTGCAGTCTGCGAGCGATAGACGCAATCAGATTGCTTCCAGAGGAATTAAGGCCTACTCAATTGTTTGGTTGCGAAGTTTGGCGTGGACTCGATTGGTATTCTGATACCGAGAAAGTTGTATATGATTTGACAGGCCATGAGAAATTTTTGCAATCTCTATTAAATATTTTTGAGTCACAAATAGCAGGTGGCAAACGCTATGATCTCGCCGCTAAAGGAAGATGGGTAGCAAACGCAGTATATGCATACCCACGTAGCGTAGATGAGTACAAAGTGGCCTCATATGCTATGGATCTTTCAGTTCTAATTAAAAATAGTGATATTAAACCCAAGGAATTTATTTTATCTAAAATTGAGGATTTTAAAAATAGTATATTAATATAAAAGCGAAAACCAATGAATATATGCCATAAATTCTTCATTCTTTTGAAAACTATTTTAATTACTAATGTCATTAAAAATTCTATGTTTTGATCTCTTGATATTGATGAACTTGCATCGTGAAGATCCGTGATACATTAAAGAATGTTATAATATTCACGTGGAATTTTGTGCCACGCTTTGAATTTATAATTACGATTAGGAAATTCAATAGTAAATGTGTTTAACGAAACACAAATTTTTGGTTTATTTTTATAATCTGCGTAAGATTTCATAATTGTCGGTATTCCAGAACCATTATCGTTGGTAATGCCTAGTTTGCAAAATGCATCAGCTAGTTGTTTGTTGCGAGGTCGCCTTATTCCTCGTTTTATATCAATAACATCTGTGCCATGCATTAGCCCACCAAAAGACAAAACTTCTAAGTGATCCGCATACAAATTAACAAAAGTACTGGAATTAAATGCATAATTGCGATGTATAATTGCATTTAAAATTACTTCACGCAATGCTTCTTCGGGGTAGTCGTAGCGATCAATTCTATAAAAATCAACAATTTCTGCATGAAGTCTGTTACATTTCATAATGAATTCATAAGCATCATCTAATTGTTTTAATATAGAACCTGTACATTCCTTTGTTGTTATGATAATATCTTTTGTTTTTCCTTGAAAAAAAACAATTTTAATCGAATGTTCGCATTGATCAGAAAACAACAACCCGAGGTTCGTATACTGGTCGCTTGTGTTCTGCATTCCAAGGTCCATCCTAAAATCCTTCTTCGAAAACAATTTGTTTTTTAGTTTTTTATTTGCCTCTTTAAAAGTTAAATCATCCCTATAGCAGAGCATTTCGGAATAGCAATTACCATATGCTACCATTTTCATTGAATTAAGGAGTTGACTTTGAACAGGAGTGGTATTGCAACCACAGCGAATAAAAACACCTCCTATTTTTAACCCTTCATTTTTCAAGTAATAAGGGTATCCTTCAGCATTTTTGAAAATTTCAATACAAACGAATTTTTTGTTGTCCATAGTATTTTCTGTTATTTTAATAAATTTTATTATGTCGGGTTCAATAAATAGACGGCATGCTTTTATAACACGAAAAATTACATCTTTACAATCTGACAACCCTATTAATTCGCCACAACTTTTAAAGCCAATTAAAATACGACCACCTTTGGAATTTGCAAAAGCAATCACGCTATTTACCAATTTATCATCGAATTCTTCTTTTAATTCTAATGTTTCATTTTCAACATATTGCATATATACCTCACACTAAAATTGTATGTTTTGTTAACTCTGTTATGTAAAACATTAATTTACTCTCATGTTTGTTGAATTTAATGCAATCAAAACAACAACTTCTTTTTTTTGCATTTTTTTGCGACCTTGCTAATATTTCAAATTTATGCGAGACAAGCCCAAAAGGGCCGTGTTAGTTTTTTCTAAGAATTTAAAATTCTTCTGTGTCATCAACTTTTTCAGTATAGTTAATATTAGGGAATTCTATAGCAAAGGTGTTTTCTAGAGGAATAATCTGTGGTTGTAACTCATTTTTCTCGTAAAATTTGAAAATCCTTGGTATGCCTGTACCATATGCTTCTATAATTCCTAGTTTAAAAAAAATCCTAGCAAGCGAAGGATTGCGAAGCATTGAATATCCATTTTTGATTTCTTGTACATTTAAACCATAAGGCAGTTCACCGAATGATAAAATTTCTAAGCGGTCATCATATATGTTTACAAAGGTATTAAGGCCAAATGAATAGTCGCGGTGTATGATAGCATTAAGGAGAGCCTCGCGAACAAGAATTAACGGATAATCAAAGAGTTCCTTCAAACCATTTTTTGTATTTTTAACAGACTTATGATTATGAAGTTTTATAAACGAACAAGCATCTTCTAATTGTTTTAATATTGAACCACCACATTCTGTTCTATCAAGAAATTCAAATTTTGATTTTCCATTAAACACGGCAATCTTTATTGTATGTTTGCATTGATCAGAAATTAAAAACCCTAAGTTTGTATACTTTCTTTCACTATTAATAATTCCTAATGTTAGTTTTTGTGGGTCAGAAAACTTTAATTTTTTTTCTTTAAAGAGCGCTCTCGCAGTAGCAAACGTTAATCTTTTTTCTGAACACGGTTGTTCACAGTAATATTTATTTTCCCAAAACATTATCATTTCGCGTATATGCTCATCAGATGCCGAAACAGTACTACTACCAACACGTACAAAAACCCCACCGAATTTTAATCCTTTATCGCGCAAATAATAGGGATACGATGCAAAATCTTTTGAAACTTTTATAACAACTATTTCTTTTTCATCAATAATCTCTTTTTTAACTTCGATAGAACTAGTTATATCGGGCACAATTGAATTACGGCAACTTTGAACAACTCGCAGAGCTGTATCATCACTATTTGATAAACCTACAACGTGTCCATCGTCATTAATTCCTATTATAATTCTTCCACCTTTCGTGTTTGCTAATGCAATTACACTTTTTTTAATATCATCAGTGTATTCGCTCTTTAATTCAAGACATATATTTTCAATATATTGCATTTAGCCCTCCAAGTAAACTCATAGAATTTGTTTAAAAGAAATATTAAATTATATGTTATACCTGTCTTAGTTTAATAGTTTCAGCTTGAATCATTTCAAACACAAAAATTTCTATTTTTAATATGTGGATTTAATATTTTCGGAACTTATACATCCTAAATCCCCCAAATATTAAATGTGTAACATCAATTTTAATTGAGAATCTATTAAAAACCGTAATATTTTTTTATTTTTTTGTTAAAAACTAGCCATAATTTACGAATAACTTGAA